>NZ_FMDK01000490.1 GCF_900091995.1 Streptomyces sp. MnatMP-M17 | reverse complement strand
GCAGGACTTCAGCCACCGCCTGCACGAGGCGGGGCATCAGCCGTACTGCCTGGTCTGGCCGTGAGCTGGGGTTTCTTTGAGTACGGGCGGGGTTTTCGGACCCCGCCCTCGTCATATCCTTGGAGAGGCCGTCAGGCGGCCAGGGCACATTGAGGGCACATGGGCGGGGACTCGCCGCCGATTGTGCCCCGCGCTTCCGGATCGTCGGCGAACGCGGCGTCGATCGCGGAACGGGTCCGGGTCTCGCTCGACGGCAGCAGATGCGTATACGTACGCAGGGTGAAGCCGGGATCGGAGTGCCCGAGGTACTCCGAAAGGGCCTTGATGCTCTCCCCCGCGTCCAACAGGACCGACGCGTAAGCGTGCCGCAGCGCGTGCATGCCGTCCTCGGGCGCCGCCTGGAGGTACTTGGCCCCGCGCTCGCGCGGAGGGATCACGCCGACAGCGGCCAGGGCGAGCTTCCAAACGCCCTGGTTGAAGACGCTCCTGTTGTACGCCCTGCCCTTTTCGTCAACGAAAAGGAGGCGGAAGGTCTTCGATTCGCCGCCCGGCTTGCCCCAGGGCAGCGTGACCTCGACGGGCGGGAAGTCCTTCATGTGTGCCCTGAGAGCGGCGGCGAGTTGGGCCGACAGGGGCGCTGACCGGATCTTGTTGCCCTTGGGCAGGGCGAAGACAGCTTTCGTCCCCACCAGCCGCACCTGCCGGTTGACGTGGATCCACCCGCCCTTGAAGTCAATGTCCGTGTCGGCGAAGCCGAAGACCTCGCCCTGTCGCAGTCCGCAGCCGAAGGCGAGCTTGCCGCCGGCCTGGAAGCGCTTCGGGAGTCCGGCGATGACGGCACGCACGCGCTCCAGCGACCAAGGGATGATCTTCTTCCTGGTCGCGGTCGGCAGCTTGACCGACTTCGCCTTGCAAGGGTTCTTCGGCAGCAGCCCGTCCTCCACGGCCATGCCGAGGATGCTGGACAGGATGTCGAAGATGCCCTCGATCGTCGACACTTCAAGGCCGCTGTCCTGGAGCGTACGGATCCACCCCTGGATGATCGACGGCTGGTTGAGGCACCGCAGCTCGCGTCGGCCGAAGTGCTCCACGATGTGGTTGCGGACGGCCCCCTCGTAACGGAGGGCAGTTGTCGGGCCAACAGAGTTCGCATCTAGCCACTTCTGCGCGTAGGCGCCGAGCGTCTGCTTCGTCGCGGCGGGGGCGACGTAGGAGCCGCGTCGGATCTCGACGTCGACCTCAGCGGCACGGTTGTCCGCCTGGGCCTTCGTGTCGAAGTTCTCCTTGCGCTGGCAGCCGTCCAGGTCGCGGTAGCGGACCTGCCAGCGCTTGCCGATGCCGTGGTCGGCGGTGGCGGCCATCTGCCGTGTACGGCTCTTGTGTTCGCCGCACTCGCCTCGGTGGGCTTGGGGTGGGAAGGACCCTGCACACCCCGGGGACGGTGCCGGGCTGGCGATGCTGTTGGACGTCTCGCTCACCGCGGTCGCCTACGCGATGCACTGGCACCGCACCCGCCAGAACGTCCAACAGCAGGCAGCAGCCGAACAGACCCTCATCCACCTGCAGACCTCGTACGCGCAGATCGCCGTACCCGCCCTGACCGGCCTCTCCAGCCGCGCACCCAGCCCGCAGACCAAACGCCGCTACGCCCACCACCTCCAGCAGGCAGTCCCCGAACACGCCGAACGCATCCTGACCGACCCCGCCTGGGATGCCTGGCCACCGTGCTGGCCGAGGCGGAAGCAGCCGGGCACAACCCGACCGCGATCCTCGACCAGGCCCTCAGCCGGCGCACGCTCGACGACGCCCACAGCCCAGCCCGCGCACTGACCTGGCGCATCCAGCGCCTCGGCCATCGCCATGCACCCGGGCCCCGCGCCCAGGCAGCCAAAGCCCGCCACACCGTCCAGGACGCCGCGACACCGCCCGGACGGCAGCCGCAAGGGCATCGGCGCTGATCAGTCGACCGGCGGCGTGACGAGGATGGGCAGTTCCCGACGCCACGGACCAAGTACTCCCCCGAGCCTGGATCAGGCGGCCATCTCGCTGCGTATCCGGTCCAGTGACTGCGAAGCGGCGGCCTGGTGAGCGGGCAGCCGTGACCCCGCAGTTCGCATGATCCGCTGCAGCTGATGAGGGAGTCGCTGCACGACGGCCTCCTGGGTAGCGGTATGGAGCGACTGGGCGGCGCCACCCGTGTCGCTGCCGAGTAGTTGGACGTGCGCGACAGTGATCAGTTCGATGACGCGCCACTGTGGAGCCACGACAGTCGTGGGCATTGGATTGTGTTCCACCAGCCGCATAGCCATGTCGGCGCGCCCGGTTGAGACGAGACCGCGCAGGCGGATCTCGTGGAGGGAGAAGGGATTGAACAGGCTGGTGTGGTCGACGCGGTCGAGCAGGGCGTCAGTCTCCCGCATCACCCGGTCGAACAGTTCGCCGTTGCCCAGCCCGCCGGCGGCCCGGGCGAGCAGCGGCAGTGCGGCGGCGCGGGCGTTGTGGTCGGGCGCGGTCGCGGCAGCGCGGCACAACCGCTGGACCGCCGCACCCCGTAGGTTGGCCTTACGCAGTTCATTGCCGTACATGCGCAGCACGTACGAGGTCATGCCCGGGTCCCCGAAGTACTCGGCGATCTCAAGGCTCTTGGCCGTCCAGCGGGCGGCGGTGGCAAGGCGTTCTTCCGGCAGCACGTTGCCCAGGGCGACGCCGAGGCCGACGCGGGCCCGGGCGAGCAGGTGCAGAACGTCCCGCTCAGTGTGGCCGTCGTCGGCACGGGCTTCGAGCCGAGCAACGAGCGGCCACAGCTCCGAGACGGCTTCGGAGGCGTGGCCGGACTGGCGGGCGATCTCGGCGAGCCGGACGGTCGACTCACCGAACTGCAGCATCGCCCGGTGGTCCGTGTCGGTGGGGTCGGTGATGCCGAGGACGTGGGGCGGCAACCGCAGAACCTCGCAGACACGGCGGCGGGAGCCGATGTCGTCGAGGGCGCGCTTCCCCAGCTCCAAGGCGGAGATGTAGGTCTTGTCGTAGCCGAGGAGTTCAGCGAGCGCTGTCTGGTTCAGGCCGTGCACGCGTCGGTAGAAGCGAAGGATGCCAGCCAGATTCCCTACGGCCAGTACGAGTTGGGCCTGCGGTGTCGCCCAGTGCCACTGGGCGTGCCGGGCCGAGGGACGGGGAAGCGGGAGCCTGCTCTCCCCTGCCCGGTGCGCGATCTCGCTCCCGGCCATCGTCGGCTACATCCGCTCGTGGTCGTCCAGGGCCGTTGGGCCGTCGTACTCGCTGCCGTACCAGGCGGCGATGGCCCGCTTGTAGCCGTCGGGCATGTTCAGTTCCGGTACCTCGTCGGCGGTGAACATGCCCAGCTGCTTGTGCTCGTGGCTGACAACGGGCGGCCGATCGGGGGTCAGCACAGTGCAGCTGTAGGTCACGATCAGCACCCGCCGCCCCGGGATGGGCTGGTAGACCCACACGCCGCCGCCGATGAGCGGGCCGGCCTTGACCTCCCAGCCGGTCTCCTCCTGGATCTCACGCTCCAGCGCCGCCTCAGGGCTGCTGTCCGGAAGTTGTTCGCCATCGGGGCTGCCGATCTCCAGGCGGCCTCCGGGCAGCTCCCACTCATCGCGCTCGTTCCGCAGCAGCAGCACGCGATCACTTGCGTCGAGCGCGACGCCTTTCACGGAGACGGGCCAGAGCGGCGGCGTGTACGTCATGACGGTCCTCGTCCTGCGGTGTGCGAGCCGGGCCTTCGGAACGTAGCACGCGCACTTCAACCCACCACCCCACCGACCGAATTGTCCGAGTCGACAGTCTGTCGCTTTACCCGGACCACCTCGCCTCCTCACTCTGATCACACCGACCCCGATCGAAGGAGTACGGCGATGCTCGACGCCTCCGCAGGCTCCGAGACGCTCTTCGCGGACCACTACGTCAACCTGCGCGCCCTGCACGCCAACGACGTGATCGCCGCACAGCTTCGTGAGACCGGCCTGGTCACCCTCAACGGACTGACGACCCGACAGGAGGCCCTGGCGTTCGCCTCCCGCATGATGGCGATCACACCTCACCCGCACGGCGCCCCGGACGGCCTGACCCTGATCCACGACACGGGCAGCCATGCCCACCGCGCTGGCTTCGCCGGCCTCGGCAGCGGTGAATTGCAGGCCCACACCGAACGATCAGGCACCCCCGCGCCTCCCCGCCTGATCCTCCTGGTATGCCTGCAGCCGACGACCGCAGGCGGTGAGACCCTCCTCGCCGACGGACGCGAGGTCCACGCCCGCCTCATGGGCGAGAACCGAGACGCAGCAGTCGCACTCTGCCAGCCCAGGACCGCCTACTTCGGCGCGGGCACCGGCCACGCCACACAGGTCTTCACCGTCCAGGCCGACGGCCGAATCTCCATACGGCTGCGTCAGGACGGTCTGGCCCGATGGAGCCCCATCGTCCAGCCCCACCTCCCCGCCCTCCGCAGCGCCATCGCCACCAGCCAGCACCGCCTCCTGCTCCAGACCGGGCAGGGCTATCTGTTGGACAACCACCGCTGGTTGCACGCCCGCACACGCTTCACCGGGGACCGGAGGCTCCTGCGCGCCCTGGGCGACCCTCATTTCGCCCTCCCCGGGGGATTCACCCCACACCCGACAACCGCCGTCCTTCCCAAGACCAGCGAGCCCGTCTCATCGGCCCGCGCCCCGAGGAGGTGACCGATGTGACAGACGCCGAACAAGCCGCCGTGGGGACGTTGATGGTCGACAAGCGCAACGACCAGGTGGGCGTGTTCATGGGACACGCCGGGCCCTACGTCCAGCTCCGCCCGCTGAAGGGCGGCAGGGAGTGGGACGTTCCCCCTACGGAACTTCGCCGTCCCACCCAGGCCGAGGAGTTGAGCGCCAAGGTCGCCGTAGCGAACGGACGGTGGGGGCGATGAGTCCACGCGCCGTTCTCCGGCACGAGACCTGGACGCTCGAACCCGACCGGGAACCCGATGCCGAGCCGACCACGTACGTGATGCAGTGCGCCGTCGACGGCGAGACATCGCCGCCCAGCGAGGACTTCGCCGAACCCCAGAACTGGGTGCTGAAGCACTGCGGCCTGCACCCGTCGCACCACACGTACCGGGCCGCGCGGCGGCAGCCGCATATCAGGCAGGGCATCACTCGGCCGTGGCGCACCTGGCGGCGTACATGACGCGGGGACCGGTGGCCTGGCTGAGTCGTTTCGCAGGGCTACTACTGATCATCGCGATCGCCGCCTCGTGCGGCTTCATGGTCGGCGTCGCGGTCTCCACCAGCCCGGCCGGCCCCTAAGTTCCCGTTCCTGCCGGACGTAGCCGATCAAGAGGTTCTCCCCTACTTCGGGAAGCCCAGGCAAGGACGGGTTGCAAACCCCGCTCCGGACGGATCAACCGCTCGAACCCATGGACAGGTCGAGCGCCGTCCGGAGCGGGTCCGAAGGGCCACTTCGCCCCAACTCCGAGGAGGAGCAATGCCGAACAACACCCCCATCAGCCCGCCCACCGGGCCGACCCAGCCCGGACTGGTCAAGGCGCGCCGCCGGATCCAGGCCGCCCGCGAACGCGGCGTCACCCCGTCCGACGGCGGCAGCACCGGCCGTACCGACGGCAACGACTGATCCAGGAGGAGACGCGTTGTCGCCGCTGAACCTGGCGGCTCACCTGGGCCAGGACGAGTTCCTGGCCCAGGTGCTCCACCGCCACTACCGCCACGTCCCCGCCGCCCTCAACAACCCCGGCAGCCTGATCACATGGGACGACGTCAACACCATCCTGGCCGCCCACCGCCTGGAACCACCCCGCTTCCGCCTCTCCGCAGACGGCGAGATGCTGGCCGCCCACCGCTACACCGCCCCGGTCACCACCCGCCGGCACACCGTCTGGCACCGCCTGCACCCCAGCGAACTGCACGCCCGCCTCGCCGAGGGCGCCTCCCTGGTCATCGACGCCATCGACGAACTCCACCCGCCCGTCGGCCGCGCCGCGATGGAGCTGGAGCACTGGCTGCGCACCGGAGTGCAGACCAACCTGTACGCCTCATGGACCGCTCGCGAGGGCTTCGGCGTGCACTGGGACGACCACGATGTGATCGTCATCCAGCTCGACGGAGCCAAACGTTGGAAGCTGTACGGCCCCACCCGCACCGCCCCCATGTACAAGGACACCGACGAACCCGAGCCACCGCCGGAACAGCCGATCACGGAGCTGGTCCTGCGCCCGGGTGACCTGCTCTACCTCCCCCGCGGCTGGTGGCACTCGGTGGCCGCCTCCGAAGGCGAGCACTCCCTCCACCTCACCTTCGGCATCCAGACCACCACCGGCGCCCAGCTGCTGTCCTGGCTCGCCGACGACCTGCGCCGCCACGACGTTCTGCGAGAAGACCTGCCCGTCCACGCACCAGCCACCCAGCAGACGGCCTACCTGGAACGGCTACGCATGGAAGTCACCACCGCCCTGAGTAACCCGCACCTCGTCGACCGGTACACGGCAATGCGCGACGGGACCGACCTCACCCGTCTGCGGCCGAGCCTGCCTCACATCACCGGCATCCCCGCAGTCCCGGACCTCCGCATCAGGCTGACCACCACACGAGCTCACATGGAACCGGCGGCCAACAAAGAGGGCGTGATCTTCCGGGCCTGTGACAACGAGTGGGAGATGGCTGGGGAAGCCCGGCCCTTCCTCCAGCACATGCTGTCCGCCGCACCCAGCGCCGTGTCCCTCGGCGAGCTGGCCACAGCATCCGGCATCTCGGTCGCGGAGGTCGCGGCCATCGCCTCGGAGCTGATGGACGGCCAAGCGATCGCAGTGGAAGGAGACAGACGATGAGAAGAGCGTCCCTGGGGCTGGGCACGTACCGCATCCGCCCTTCCGCCCTGAACGAAGCCGTCGCCCGCGCAGCCACCAGCCCGGCCGACGCCTGGATCGACACAGCGCCCAACTACCTCGACGGTCAGGCCCAGTCCCTGCTCGCCCCCGTCCTCGCCCGGCATCCGATCCCGGTTTCAACCAAGGTCGGATTCCTGACCGATCAGGCCACCGAGGACGCCCTTTCCAACAGGGCCCTCACCATCGAGGAGGCCGAACACGGTCATTGCCTGAGCACCTCGTACGTCCACTGGCAGTGCGCCCGCAACCGCACCGAACTCGGCCGCGACCGCCTTGACCTCGTCTTCGCCCACAACCCCGAGCACACCGCCGGCGACGCGTACGAAGCCCTGCGCGACGCCTTCAGCGCCCTCGAAGCAGAAGCAGCGGCCGGAACCCTGACCGCCTACGGCGTCGCCACCTGGGACGGCTTCGACACGGACGCACTGACCATCCCCGCCCTGCACCAACTGGCTTCCGAAGCCGCCGGCACGGAAGACCACCACCTGCGAGCCATCCAACTGCCCGTATCCCTGGTCACCGCAACCGCGTTCGGCCAGGCTCTGGACGGGGAGGGCCCCATCACTCAGGCAGCCGAGCTCGGATGGCAGGTGTACGCCTCAGCGCCTCTGTTCGGCGGCAAGCTACCGCGCCTGGCCACCCTCGAACTCACCGCGCTGTTGGCCCCGCACCTCACCACGCCCCAGGCATGCCTGCTGGCGGCGGCATCATGCCCCGGAGTGACACAGATTCTGCTCTCCGCCTCCACCCCGGCACACTGGGCCGAAGCCCAAGCCGCCCTACGAAGCCCGGCCATCCCGACCTCCACGCTGCGAAAGGTGCTGGATGTACTCGCCGCCACCTGACCCCACGGATCAGCAACGCATGCGCCGAGCCTTCATGCGGTCCGCGGAGACACTGGGCGTCGAGATCGCCGACCCCGAGTTCTGGGGCTGGCGCGGCCGCACCCTCAGCAGCCGCGCCGAACACCCAGAACGAGGATCCTGCTGGCTGAGGCTGCTCTCTGCACCCCAGGACAAGGCAGCGGGAAAGTTCTGGGAGGGCAACCGCCAGGCCGCCGTGCTCTTCGACAACCGCGTCCACAAGCCGCTGCTGCACGGCACCACGGAATCAAGCAGCGACGGCTACGCCTACCAGGCCGAACTACACGAGTACGTCACCGAACCAGCCTGCTCCCCCACCCCCGTTCTGTGCACGGACCCGGATCCGCCGACCTCCTGGTGGGACTCTCTCCGCACCGACCTCGATCACGTACACGCCGTCCCCACGGACCGCGTAGCCGTACGACAGGAGTGGGTGGACCGCACCGTCCCACGCTTCCTCGACATGCCCGGCCCTCGGATCACAGACTGGGCGACGGCCCACGGAGACCTACACACCGCCAACCTCACAGTCGCCACCCCCTATCTCCTCGACTGGGAAGGCTTCGGTCTGGCACCGGTCGGCTACGACGCCGCCATGCTGCTGGCCTACTCCCTGCTCGTCCCCACATTCGCCTACCGCGTCCGCGCCACCTTCCCCGTACTCAAGGCCGAGCCCGGGCGCATCGCCCAGATCATCGTCATCACCGAACTCCTTCAGTCGGCTTCACGTGGGGACCATCCACAGCTCGTCGCCGCGCTCCGGGGCCTGGCCGCGGAGTTGGTATGACGCCCCTGATCGCCAAAGGTCGGCTCGGCTGATACGGCGAAGCATTCGGAGAACTGGTCCCAGGAACCCCCGCAGCCGCGCGACTGCGTTCGTTCGTCTCACGCCCCGCGCTGGGCCCGTAGTCACGGACGGGCCCAGCACAAATCAACAGCACTATTTGGCCAAGGCCATGACGTTCTCCAGCAGGGCGTGCAGGAGTTTCGGTTCACCGCCAGCGGTGCGGGCGGCCTCACCGTACGTTGGCGCATGCTTACCGTCGGCATATCCGTCGGTCTGCTTGATCAGCTCTTTCCGGCGGTCATTCCACGCCTGCCAGTCCTTGGCGAGGTAGGTCTCCAGATCGTCTTCGAACACCGTGTGGGTCGCCTCGCAGGCGGTCGCGGGACGGGCCGCCATCGAAGCACCCAGATACCCCAGGATATCCATGTTCTTCTCGCTTGCCACCTGCGCTCTGTTGGCGTCCCGAGCCATTGTCTCCGGGCCCGCGTCGCCGTCGAAGACGACATAGCAGCCCACCCCGAATCCCGTGAGGATGGCGTGGCACAGGATGAGGTTATCCTTACCCTCGGCGTTGATCACGATGATGCCGTCAGCCCCAAGACTGACACCTTGACGCTCTGCGAAACCGAGGATGAGGTTCTCCTCCGTTTCCCCCTCGACTACCACCGCAGCCTTGACGAACAAGCCCTCGGCTAGCGCCTTCACGTATCGCGTACTCGCGTGACGCCTGATCGATTTCTCCGTGACGCGGCCCGTGAGCAACTGCACCAGGTCATGCTCCGAGAGCTGTCGTACGCGCACGTCGGGGTGATCTCCACTGCCGACCCGGCCGAGTCGCCGAATCTGCTGGTAATTCCGAGGATCGATGAACACGGGACTGTGCGTTGCGTACATCACCTGCGTCCGGTCTGCTGCCGAGGCGACCAGACCCCTCAGAACTTGAGCGAAGACTCTGGTTTGTGCCGGGTGTTGGAACAACTCCGGCTCCTCAATTGCCAGGCACAGCGAGCGCGTTCCGTCCTCGGGACGCCGACTCTCTGCGAGATACTTCAACGCCGCGATGATCAAGGCACGCTGAAAGCCGTGCCCCTGGCGGCGCACCGACGTCACAGCCGCCCCATCTTTGACAACGACCGCGAACGAGGTCTTGGCTGGCTTCGGCGTCTGCGCCACAGGCGTCACAACAATGTGCCGACCCGTGGTGAACTTGGCGACCTCGTCGGAAAGCGAGCCCGACAGCTTCTTGAGTATCGGGCCGTAGACCTCCTCATGCACCTTCTCGCGCGCGGCCTGCGCGTCATCCTCAATCGCCGTGAACCGCGCCTCGGCCTTTGAACGGTCCACCGCGTGCTCAAGAATCCGGCCAACCACAGTGGTCTTGGCGTCGTCCGCCTCCTCGTAGGCACGCAGGTCGGCCGAAATAAATACAAAATCGATCAACTTGGCGAGGAGCCCCTGACCAGCGAAGCCGAAGAACTGTGTGCTTTCGACCTCCGCCTCGTCGAGCCGATCGCGATTCTGCGATTCCCAGGTACGCATGGCCGCTTCCGCAGCGTCCCAACCCCGGGCAGCGGGCAGGTCCAGCCCTGGGGCACTGTCGCGCAGCTCCTTGTACGCGTTGTGCTTCTCACGGTTCCCATCGCGCCGCCTGATCTCCTCGAATGGCGGGTACGCGAGAGCCTTCCCGGTGATCCGGTCGTTCCCGTCGTCCCACGTGCGCCAGAGGATCACCGACTCGATACCGTCGGGCGCATAGTGGCCCAACGCTGCTCGGTCGAACGCGGTGAGTCCGTCGAACTCCACTTCCACACGGATCCGCTTGCCTTCTGCCGCCGAGTGAACGTCTTCCTCCCTCAGCACTCCGCCCTTTTCTCCGTTGAAGAACCAGTCGAGTGCACGCAGCACGGTGGACTTACCGACGCCGGTGGGACCGATGAGGGATGTGATGGCATCGAAAGAGACGTCAACCGTGCGGAGACAGCAGAAGTTCTCGATGCGTACGCGCTTGATCTTCACGAGCGTCCTGAAGGTGCAAGTGGTGTGGGGCTTCGTCAGCCCACAGGGTCAGTTGTGACGCTAGCGCCATCAGTGACGTGTGGTCAGTTTCTTTTCATAATTAGATACATCAGGACATCAACTACTAGCCACACTGCCTGTCCGGAGGCGGGCATCGTTCCGAGTGCAGCACATTCTCCGAAGGCATCGGTACTGGCCCGGCTTGGCGGGAGGGGACCTCAAGCTCCCAGGCAGACACCGGCATGGCCAGATCAGAGACCGCACTGCCACGAAAGCACCGCCGCTTCCCAAGCTGAGAGCACGAGTTCGGTCCAACCCGGGCGATAGACACGGAAACTCGCGGCTGCCCTCGACGCGCCCCGAGGGCACATCCAGGGCACATGAGACTGGGAAACGGCGTTGACCCGTGAGAACTAGCGGGATCAGTTTCCCCAGGTCAACGCACGTTTCGCCGAGAAACACCAGGTCAGCGCCCTCCCGCCCCCACTCGCTGCACGAGTGGCAGGACTTCAGCCACCGCCTGCACGAGGCGGGGCATCAGCCGTACTGCCTGGTCTGG
>NZ_FMDK01000350.1 GCF_900091995.1 Streptomyces sp. MnatMP-M17 | reverse complement strand
CGCCCAGCGGGTCCGGCCAGGCCGCCGCGCCGTTGAAGGCGATGGTGGCGGTGGTCAGGATCCACGCCGACTGGCGCAGCAGCGGGAAGGGGATACGGATCCAGGTCAGCAGGAGGTCGAGCGCGAGCAGGACACAGATGCCCGCGTCGATACCGATCGGGAAGAGGACCGCGAAGGTTCCGAAGCCCTTGCGCTCGGCCAGGTCCCGCACCGCCGCGTAGGAGCCGACAAAGCCGATCGCGGCAATGATGACCGCCCCCACAACAGCAATGACCGCTAGGGCCAGTTGGGGTGCTCTCAACGGGCCGTTTCGTCGGTTGCCGGTGTGCGCCACGCTCGTCCCCCCTCTTCAGCCGCTGAATGAGGGAAGTGTCCGCGGCCGACCCTGTGGACAGGGACAGCAGATCTTTGGGCCGGTGCCGCAGCGCGTGCCCCCAGGAGTGTGGCAGGACCGGAGGATTGCGCCGCCCCTTCACCGGTGCGCCGCAGCGGAGGGTGAGCTGCCTGCCCCGATCGTGCGCGCAGGACGGGGGACGAGGCCAATCAGTCGATCGCTTCGCCTGTGCCGGACGGAATCCGTATGCCAGCCTGCCCGACCGCAGTCAGTAACGCATAAGGAGAGTGGATGCTGGACCGGGAAGAGCGGGCGGCCCGGGTGTTCAACCCGGACGTGCGGCCCCTGGTGCGGGAAGCTCACCGCTGTTACGCCTCCGGAGCGGCGCGTGGGGCGATCGTGCTGACCTGGACGGCGGTGTGCGCTGATCTGATCCACAAGGCGGAGATCCTCGAGGAGGACGGGGAGAGCGATGCCCGGGTCCTGGTCGGGGATGTCGAGCGGGCCCAGCAGCCCGGCCAGGCCGACGCGGTGAACATCATGCTCGGCATCGAGCGGAGCATCCTGGAGACCGCCCAGAAGCTTGAGTTGATCGATTGTACGCAGAAGATGCAGTTGGAACGCCTGCGTGAGGACCGGCATCTGTGCGCTCACCCCTCGCTGGGCCCGCTGGGCGAGTTGTTCGAGCCGAGCGTGGAGTATGCCCGGGCCCACCTCACCGTCGCGCTGGAGGCAGTGCTCGTTCATCCGCCCAGCCAGGGCCGCAGGATCCTGGCGAGCTTCATGATCCAGGTCGCCGACCCGGCGTTCACCTTCGATGCGCCCACCCTCGACTGACCGTATCCCGCTCCGATTCTCATGGGCACGTTTATGCCGCCTGTGCTGGTGTGGGGAAGGTGGGGTGGCGGGGGTCGGACAGGTCCCAGCCGCGCCACCGTTCGTCGAGGATCTCTCCCGTGTTCTGGTCGATGACGCTGTCGGGGACCAGTTTCGACCCGCGCTGGCGCCGGCGCGGGGTGCGTTCAGCGAGCCAATGCTGGTAGTAGGCGCGTTCGCTCTGGTGGCGTTCACGGCGGGCGCGGCTGCGTCCGCTGGTGCCACGCTGGTGGGCACTGTGGTCGAGGAGGTCCTCGTCAGGGTGCAGACGTGCTGGTCCGGCGAGCGCGGAAGCCAGGTAGTAGTAGCCGCCGAGTTCGGCGACCAAGCCGTCGTCGACCAGGCGGCGCAACCTGCGCGTCACCGTGCTGCGGTGCAGTCCGGTCGCCTCTCGCAGGGCGTGGACGTCGATTCCGTCGAGCGGGTCGAGACAAGCGAGGATGCGGGCGCCGGACAGGCCGTGGCCGTGGTGGTGGAAGGCGTCGTGGTGCATCAGCGAGCCGATTGTCCGGGTGTCGGTGGTGTGCGTGGCTAGGACAGTTCCTGCCCCCCGGTACCCCGCAGCTGGTGACCGTCCTACTCGCGCACCACCACCTACCACCTCCCGCGCCCCTCGGGAGCGCTCCGGGTCGGGGATCTTCAGCCGCCACATCGAGCCGTGCAACTTGCCCGAGCCGCTCTTGAGCAGCACCAGCCAGCCGCCGTCGACCAAGCGGCGGTTGCTCGCCTCCACGGTGGCCCGCGCACAGCCCATCGCCTCGGCCAGCTGCCGAACCGACGCCGCGTGATCCAGCCCACCGGCCCGCTCGCACAGGCTGAGGCGGGCGATCAGGTTCTTCAGGTCGCTGCCCGCACCGCCAGCGCCCGGCCACTCCCGCTCCTCCACGACCTGCCGCACCGTCTCGATCGCCTCCAGCGCGTCCTGGCGGCACGTGATCGCAGGGGCCCCTGCGACGAGCTGGCGCGCCCTGTCGAGCATCGCGGTGAGCTTCGCCTCCGCGTAGTCGGTGCCTTTGCGCTCGCGCAGGCGCCGCGCCCATGCCCCGCCGGCCGTCGGCGTGTAGAGCAGCGCCCGGAAGAAGTCGGCCGGCGTCCAGGCCCGGCCCGGCTGCGAACACCCCACCGCCAGCGCCATGGTCAGGCGGTAGCCGGCATCGGAGTCGGTGGCGCCGCCGTACCGGCCGGTGACATCTCCCTCCAGCAGCAGCCGACGCATTCTCTGTGACAGCCCCCGCCGCTCCCATACCGGCACCTCATACCGGCCGCCACGACCCGCCGGCCGCTCCGGCACGGACCGGGCCGTCATGCGCTCACCTGCTCGAACAGCGCACACGACGCGTCCTCGGGCAGCGCCTGCGCCGCCAGCTCGGGCAACACCCGTTTCCAGTCGGTGGTTTCGGCCGACGGCTCTTTGCAGGGCGGGCGCATGGAGTGCAGTTGGGCGAGCAACTCGCCCAGCCACCGCTCGGCGACCCGCGCCCGGGCCGCCTCCGCCGCTTCCCGTACAGCCTGACGAGCCTGCGGCGTGTGCGGCTCGGACTGCTTGCGGAGCAGGCAGGCTCCGGCCCTCCGCGCGGCCTGGTCGGCCTCCTCGTGCTGCTTGAGCCGTTCCATCGCCGTGCGCCGTCGCCGGTCGCGCAACTCCTCGATCAGCCGCCGCCCGGCGAACGCCACGGACGTCACATCGTGGCCCTCCGCCCGCAGCCGCAGCAGCCGTTCCTCCAGCACGGTGCGCGTCGCCCGCTCGCATTCCCGCCACAACGCCCGGGTGCCGGGCCCATCACCGGCGTCAAACGTCAGCACCAACGCGAAAGCGGTCGCCTCGTCAACCGCGACCTTGATCCCACGGTGTTCTGTGCACCCCAGGCACAGCCCGGCCGACCCCTCCAGCCCGCAGTCCGCACACGGCGCCGCCGTCCGCTCCCACTCCGACTCCGCGAATGCCTGCCGCTTGAGCTCGTACGAGGCCTCCCGCACCACCTGCTCCGCCGCCGTCCGCTCCCGGGCCGCCTCCTTGCGCGTGAGTTCTTCGCGCACGGCCTTCTGCAGCCGCCGCTCAGCCTCCCGGCCCACCTTCCGCTCCGCGAGCACCAGCCGACCCGACAACCGCTCCTCAAGAAGCTCGTCAGCCACCCGTTGCCGTAGCCCTCGCCGGTCCCCCACCAGGACCCGACAGCTCTCGCAGACCCCACGGGTGTCCATTCGCACACCCTCGTCACACACTCTCTGCCAGCACCCGGGCTGCTGCGGCAACCCCCGCTTCAGCAGCCAGCCCACCGGATCTACCACCGGATGGCGCTGCTCATCCAGCCGCCGCTGCAACCGCTCCGCGAGCACCCGCTGGGCCAGCTCCGGCTCCACCAGCCCCCGCAGCCGCCCGACCTCGCCCCGCACCAAAGTGGCCAGCCACGCCCGCGTACTCGACCCGCCCAGCCGCGCCCACAAGCCCGCTACCGGCGCCAGCGCCTCACCGAGATCCTCAGGCACCGATACCGGGCGAGCGAACACCTCCTGCCCTGGGCCTGATGCACCCTGCACAGACCCGAGCTGATCTTGCTTGTCCCCGCGAAGCGGGCCATTCACAGCCTGGCTCCGGCCAGCAGCTGATGAACTGCCTGCGTCCTCGCGCGCACCCGCGCGCTCCCGCAGACCACCTCCGCCCCTGACGGCAGAGCCGGAAAACCTACCACAACCCGCACCCTCATCTAGAACCTCAGCCACCCCAGAGTGCTTGGTGTGTAGGGACGCGGCATCGGAGCGCCCCACGATCTCGGGCTCGGAACCTTCGACACCGCGACTCTCTGGCTGCTGACCTGCACCTTCTTCCTCAGATGGCGCTTCATGATCTCCGGGTGCAGCATCGGGGCGCCCATAGAGGAGGTCCTCCAACGACTCCTGGCACCACCCCTCCCCCGCCAACGGAGCCAGCTCCTCCCTCGCACCGGCCGCTTCCGAGGCAGCGCACCCCGGACAAACGGCCGGGCCGACCCCGCCCGAGTCTTCCGGAGAAGAAAGCACGGACTCAGAGGACCCCCGTCGTGCAGCCGATGCCTGGGCGACTGCCGGCAACAAGAGCAGCTGCTTGCCGCGCATCCCCGCACTCGTACGACGCGACGGCGTCTCCGCAACTCCCCACCGCCGCAGCCGCGTCAGGACCTTGCTCGCCCCCGACACCGAACACCCCAACAACCGCGCCATCGTCGCCGCACACCGACCACGCCCGTCCTTGACCGTCCCACCCACGAGAGGCACAGTTCCGTCCTCACGCGCGTGCAGCACCAGCAGCAGCAACGCCAACCTGTCCGTCGCCGCACCCCGCCCCCGGCGATCCGCAAGCAGGCCTGCAGGAGTGTCGACCCCCGTCCACCCCGGAGCGAACAACGCCTCCAACAGGGCCAGCAGGACAGCGAACTCCTTCTTCGTCAGCGCCAGCGCAGCCCCGAACTCACCGCGCACCTCCCACACGGGCTCCACACAGCACAACACCCCCTCGACCCGCCCGCTCGACGCCGTGACAACCTCCGTCGTCACCGCCTTCGCCGCGGACAGACCCGGGAACACATCGTGATCGACACTCGACTCCCCAAGACCCAGCCACCGACCCAACTCCCGAGCCGTCGTCTGCACCCGACCAGAACCGTGGTTGGTCTTCCCCATCAACACCACCGACGCCAGCACCTGCGCGTGCGTGCAACCAGCCAGCCGCGGATCTGCGACCAACGCGCGCACCGCAGCCGAAAGCCGCGTCCGCATCACCCTCCCGAGACGCAGAGGGTGGTTAAGTCCACCAATGCCGTTGCCTACTGCGTCCAAGCTGGGACGTGACCGCCAGCGCGAGGCGGAACGAGAGGGATGAGCCACAGAAGATGGACATTTAGTCGTATTAGGCTGAGGACCCCTGCCTGCTTGAGGCATGACTGAGCCAGCCCTCGTCCGGGTAGCTATGATCTGCTCCTGTCGAGGAGGAAGTGGACGTCCGTCATCGCCACCCGGCCAGCTAGGGCATAGCAGGAAAGCCGGGCATGCGACGTGATTCAGCTAGGGATGTCGGTTCTTCCTCACCTCCTCGACAACAGCAGTGGCCCGGGACCGCAGATCCCGGGCCGTACTGCTATGTGAGCCCCTGCAGGGCGCCTCTTTGTGAACGGTGCTCTTGCAGGGGAAGCCCAACGCTGAAGCCATGGCTCGGCTGTCGTCTCGAGCCGTTGGCTTCAAGGTGGAGGGGTTGAAACGTCACGTTGCCTCCCGATCCGGACGGTGTCCGAACTTCTTGAGCTGAGGCCCGTATTCGTTGAGGAGGCTCGTCTCGTCGACTGGGCGTCGTACAAGCCCTCCACCAGGGAGGTCGTAGAGCTCGAACCAAGGGGACTGTGCTTCGTTAGTCCGTCGCTCGATGATGCGGATAGCCGAGTCGGGATGCTGCGCCGACGTGTGCTGCCTGACCTTCTCGTACGCGGCGTCCTCGATGGCCTTGTCTGACGTGGCGAACACGGTGACTTGCTGCGGGATGGTGCTGAACGCGAGCAGAGCAATTGCCGTGTCGTGAACGGTGATCGCAGCTTCCTGGATCCTGCGTGGCCAGTGGAAGATGGTCTCAAGGTTTGGCGGCAGTTCGGCGATCCATTCGCCGATGGGCACAGCGACGAAGTTCGACCGCTGGTGCTCAAGCACAAACGTGGAGTGGGCGCCGAAGTCGTTGGTGACCGCCACCCCTTCTGGGGTGATCCACAGGATGGAGTCCATCCTTGTGGCAGAGTCACGCGCGGCCGCTCGAGCTGCGTTGACAGCCAGCGACTGCCAGGGTTCCATCGCCCGAGCCTCGCTCCTCGACCGCTTCCTTCCCGGCCAGACCAGCTGGTCAACAAAGGCGAACACGCGGACGACGATGAGGTCTTCACCGTCGAGGGTACTCGAGTTGACGAGGCCGAGTTGGGTGGCCTTCGTGACCCAGGAGCGGTTGAGTTTGGCCATGTTCGCGAGAACGGCCGGCTGCACGTAGGCGGACAAGGCGTCTCCAGTGTGGGTACGTAAAGCTGTGGATCACCGTAGCGCATCCTCACCCGGTTTCATGTCGCGACGCGACACGGACTGGTCGTCAATTCTTCGATCCGAGCTGGGCTTTTGCCCTAGTTGTCTGATTTTAGCTACGTGATTCCGTGTCGCGTCGCGTCAGAGTCGAGGCGCTCAGGAGGGGTGAACGATACGAACACGGGAACTCTCGAAGATGCCTACAGAGATAGCTACAGGAATGCCTACAGAGAAAACGTCGCACATGCCTACCTGCCTACAGAGGTAGCTACCGAGTTACCTATGAAGACGGCTGCTGCGGCAAGAGTTCGAAGAAGGGGCGAGGTGCTGCGCGAACATGGAAGCGCCGACCACCCTTGGGTGTGGTCGGCGCCTCTGCGGAGCGTGAAGGCTCAGGGTTACTTTCCGAGCGGCCCTTCTGCCTCAAGATCCTGGAGGAATTTGTCAAGGGCGCCCGAGTAGACGTGCACAGCGATCCGTGCGTGCCCGGCTTGGCGCAGATCGTTGGCAAGGGGTGCAGCAAGGGTATAAACCTCCGGGCTGACCCGATGGCTGGCTTGCTTTCCCGTACCTACGTCGGTTTCACGGGAGAGGAGGAAGTCCTCTGCGAGTTCCAGCTGTTCCTCTATGGTCTCTGGGAGGTACAAGCTCATTGCCGCATCGACGTATTGCGCGGCGGTCAAGGCCTTGCCGGATGAAGAACAGTCCTGTGCTACTCGCTTGCTCAGAACAGTCACTAGGTCGGCTGCGAAGCGGAACGGATGGGTCTGCCACGCGTCGCGCCGGAGCTTGAGGTCCACTCTGCTACTGCGCCAAGAGCTGAGGAGGGCTTTGTGCGCGGGCCCTACGGAGGAAGCCTGACGCGACGAGGTTGAGCGCCTCCGACGTGATCCAGAGGACGCTCCCCGAGCCCCTCGTTGTTCACCACTTGATGGGTCGGATTGAGTTGCCCCCTCCCCCACGTCGCCGGGCTGTTCTTCTGCAAGATCCTCGACAGTGCGATCGTCGGAGGCAGCGACCTCAGGAGAACCCTTTGAGGCTTGGTCGCCGGGTTCGGACGGTGTCTCAGCGTTCTCAGCGCCTTCGGCCGGACTGTCCTGAGAGACAGGAGGCGGCGTCTTGGATGGAACCACTCCGAGAGAGGCGTTCGAGATGACTGGCGCGGAGCTTGGCTCGGCGGCTGGAGCTCGATCCAATCCGGATGTCACTTCTACCGCCGGCGGATGATGGGGCTCCTCCGCCGGAACGGTGGCCGTCGCTGAATCAGGATTGCTGTGTGCCTGCCCGTTCAGGTCCGTGGTGGGAGCCTGTTCGGCCTCGGTGGCGATGGTCTGCGCGACCGGCGAACCCGCTGCATCGGGGGGCGTGCTGGGTGCTGGCACACTCAAGGCGTCTGAGGCAGGGGGCGTTGCGGCCGGTGGAGTGGCGGCCATGACTGGAGCAGCGCCAGCACCTTGGCCGAGCACCGAACGAGCGGCGACGCTTGCGGCGCCTGACAAGGCTGGATTGTTGAGGAGGTCGGGTCGAGGCCGAAGAGTTGCCTTCTTGGGTGCTCTCTTCGCTGCCTTCTTCCTGGGCTGCGGTTCTCCTCCGCTAGCTTCGACTTCCTCAGGCATCGGCGTTCTCCTCGATGAGGACCGGGTCGGCGATGGTCCACTTCTGTCGCGGCAGCTGGATGCGATCCAGGATTTCCTCGACAACGCTCGTGTACTGCTTGCCGCACGAATGGTTGGGGAACCGGACTACTGCCGGCTTGCCGTAGATGTACGACTCCGAGATGCGGACGTCGCGTCGAACGTCTGTGACGAACGGGAAGAGGCCACGCCCGGGCCCCGCGTTGATGCCGTCTCCGATCATCCCATTTCGGATGTCCACGTCCTGGCTCGTCCACGCAGACTCTGGGTTGGAACGGTTGAGGAGAGCGCCAAGAAGCTGGGGCTCGCACTCGCCATCGGTGTTCGTTGCCACCGCGTGCGTGGCCGCGCTCAAGACCAGGGCGCCCTTGATGGACTGGTACTCAGGAGTGCAGATGGTCACGACGTAGTCGGCTGCAGCCAGCGCCACTGCGTTGAGATGAGAGACGGCCGGGGGCGTGTCGATGAGTACGAAGTGGAATCCTCGTGCTTCCTGCAGGAGGAGGTTTCGAAGGGTGACGATCTCTTTGTAGGGCTTCGTCACAAAGGCGTTCTGGGCCGCGGACATGGAGGCCTCTTCGGAGGCGAGTACACAGAGCTGGCCGTGGCCTTCGAAGTCCTCCAGTACCTCGGCGGTTCGATCGAACATCGCCTGCTTGAGGTGTGGGCGCGGGAACTTCTGGAGCGCCATCTGCAGGATGAAGCCGAGGGAGCGCTGGAGCTCGGCCTCGTTCGCGGCAGAGTCTGCAAGGCCGCCAAGGGTGATGCCTAGTGCCGTGCCAGCCTGCGCCTGGGGTTCAAGGTCGACGATCAGCACGTTGTAGCCAGCCATGGCAAGCCGGGCACCGAGGTTGACCGTGGAGGTCGTCTTTCCTACACCGCCCTTCTGAGTGGCGATAGCGATCACCACTGGTGCCGGGAGCGTTGCCTCACTTGCTACGTCGATGGCGCTCGCCAGGGTTGTGGTCATCGCGAAGGCCTCCAGGACAGACGGGAAGGGGCGCCGCGGGACACACCAAGGCGGCTGTCGCGTCGCGGCACGAGGGCGGGGTGTATCGGAGTGGCAGTGCATGCCAGTTGTTGCGTCACGAGTGCACTCTGTTGGGTATAACGGACATTGGTGGTGTGCTTCGTGGCCTGGATGACAATCGCCAGTGTCACGACGCGACACGGGTGACGATAACAGGAACGTGCGATCAATGTTGGCGCTGTTGCAAGCCGACCGGCGTGTCGTTGGGGTTGTTTGACGCGAGAAGGGCGGGGGCTGGACTTTGACGCTTGAGCGACGTCGTGAACTTCTGGCTGGAGGTGCAGGCTGATGTCAATGCGGCCACGCGGTGCAAGGCTGACGAGTGTTTAGGTGTGGGAGCAAGCGAAGACCTCAGTCAGACCGATAGGAGGGGGCAAGCAGAGTGCGAAGTGGGAGCGTGAGGCGCGTAGGGAGTGAGGGGAGTGACTGCGCATGTTGGCGAGGAGGGGCATCGGAATGGAGGGGATGGAGGTGCGCGGAGCGTGCGTCGCTACTGGCGGAGCTGACTACATGTGTCGATCCCTACAGAGGTTCGAACATCCCTACATGGATGCCTACAGAGATGCCTACGTAGCTATCGACATACCTACGAAGATCCCTACAAGAGGAGCAAGGTTCGGAGGTGATGGGCAGGTGTATTCCGCATGGAGTGGATGGTGGAGTTTGAACTTGACGTGCGTGCCGGAGAAAGGTGAAGCGCACATCCGGAAATGCAGAAACGGGATGCGTGAAGTCATGAAGGACTCCTCATCACGTTGATGAGGGCGAATGCTCGCATTTGCAAGAATGCGTATCGTCTGGAGAGGTAATCGTCGTGCGCAGCAAAGCGCCGTCGATGATGCAGTCGTATTGGCGCTGGCGACTCTGTGAACAAATAGTGATCTCCATAGAGAGAAAGTGCATGGCTAATGCGGCAGGTATAATAAGAACGTGAATGGCGCTGCCCGTACGTGTGAGTCACTTTCTGAGTGAACGCCTGAGCTACCTGGTGCGCATAGTCATAACCGAGCGAGACGAGTAAAGACTCTATGCTGGTTGCTAGATAGGCGTCTTCGTCAACCAAGGGACACCGTTTATGAGACAGCTCTGAACGCATGACTCAATCTTGCTCAAGAGCAACGCCGACCGAGGGAAGATACGCTATGCACTGGAGCCAGCTATCCAAGTCAGGACGATGGATGCCATGCTCCACGCCTTCGAGTGCCCATCACCACTGACGCCATCCCAACACACAGGTCAGCGGAAGAGCGGATGGGGCGCGAGCACCGAGGCGCCTCAGCTGAGCCACTACGCCATGATCAGAGCCGGAGCACCCGGCATGTCGGTGTCCTCCCCTACTGTGGCGGAGTCATGGCAGTCAGCGACCGCTGCATGGCCCAGGCGTCTGCGGCTCGTGTAGTGGAGTGAGAGTGGGTTGCACGGCAGCAGCCGCTACGCCGACGACGCTGAAAGGCCGGAACGTGCGAGCGCTGGACGTCGCTCAGTGGCATGAGGCGCTCAAGGCACTCGCCGGATCGGACGTTAACGATGCCGAGATGGCCCGCGAAGCGGTCCGGCGCAGCCGTGTCGGCAGCCACCCGGGCGCGTTCTGCACTGGTGGTGACGGCGAGGTCGACGACGGCGCTGTGTCCGCTAGCAGTGAGGAGAAAGCGCCGCCCACCAAGCCAGACGGCCGCTGCCCCCGCGGACAGACGACCAACCCCAAGCGCATCGGCACCGCGATCGCGATAGGTGCACCGCCGTACGACGCCGCGCCAGGGCCCAGGCGGAAGTAGCGGCACGTTCGGTTTCGGGGGAAAACCCGTCAGCGGCCAGCCGATGACCTTGCCTAGGCTGTAGATGTCGCCAGCAGGCGCCTGG
>NZ_FMDK01000127.1 GCF_900091995.1 Streptomyces sp. MnatMP-M17 | reverse complement strand
TGCCCGCGCCGTAGCCGTACTGGGTGCAGCCGCCCGCCGGATCGCACACCTTGTCGAGCCGGTCTCCGGTGTAGGTGTACGTCCAGCTCAGCGCCGCGCCGTCGACGGCGTTGGTGGCCACCTTGGTGACATGCGCGCCGGTCCAGGTGAAGGTGAGCAGCCGGCCGCTGCGGGCGTTGACGGCGGTGGAGATCTTCCCGCCGGAGTAGGTGTAGGTGACGGCCGTGGAGAACGGATCGGTGATCTTCGTCAGCAGACCGGAGGAGCTGAACTCGTAGGTCGTGCCGGACTTGTCCTGGAGCTTGTACGTACCGGCCGTGGCGTCGACGGTCAGCTTGGCGAAGCGGCCCGGCGGCGGCGCGAACGTACCGTCCGTGTTCTTGCCGAAGCGGACGTCCTGGCCGTCCGGGTAGCGGATGACGACATTGCCCGTCCCGTCGTCGTCGGGTGTGAGCCTCATGTCGTACCGCGTCGACCAGCCCGCGCCGAAGGCTGCGTCACGCCTCGGGTCCAGGCTGTTGTACGTCCGTACGAGCGTCAGATCCGGGCCCACACCGGCGACGGAGGCGTCGACGGCTGCCGTGGTGAAGTTGCCGACGTTCGGATCGAACTCCTTGCCCTGGGCCTCGGCGAGCCGTGAGGTGATCTCGGGCTGCGGGACGGCGGCGATCAGCGCGACCTGCGCGGTCGGCACCTCGTTCGACGCGTCCTTGACGAAGCCGCGCCAGAGATATGTCGTACCCCACTTCAGCCGTCCGGCGGGCACGGGATAGGCGGATCCCGGCTGATAGGCGGAGGTGGTGCAGGCCGTCGGCCTGTTGTCCTTGTCCGCCTCGCAGATCTCGAACTTGTACTGGAGCGAGGATCCGGGCGGCGCGTCGATGTCGACACCGGCCGCCCAGAGCTGCGGAGTGAGCGTCTGCGCCTGGTATCCGTTCGGCGGGAACTGCTCCTTGACCACCGGCGCGATGTCGAAGACCTGGAGGATCAGCCGTCCCGGCGGCACCTGCTCGTCGGTGAAGACCTTGCCGCCCGTGCGCACCATCGTGAAGTCGAGCATGTAGGTGCCCGGCGGCAGCGCCTTGATGGTGGCGTCGAAGGTGATGCGCTGGCCGTTGGCCACCTGGCCCGTGACATTGGCCGCGCGCTGCTGGGTGACCAGCTTGCCCTTGGAGTCGTAGGCCCGGTAGGCGAGGTAGTAGCCGCTCGATGTCCAGGTCTCCGCGCCCTTGTTGGTGACGGTGACCTTGACCTTGCCCGCCTGGTTCTGGAGCACCGGCGGATCGGGTACCGGCTTGGGGAAGGAGTACGAGGCGTTGTACGGCGAGTGCGTGACGAACAGCGTCGGCGGATTGGCGGTGGTGTCGCCGGTGAACTTCTTGAAGCCGAGCGGGTCGGTGGCCGAGGCCCGCAGGGAGAGCCCGTAGTTGGGCTGCGTACCGTCCGCCCAGCGCTGCACCAGGTCACGGCCGCCCTTGCCGAGGTTGAACAGCTCACCGGCCGCCGGGCAGCCGGAGGACGAGGAGCCGAGGGCTATATAGCCGTACGCGAAGGACCGGGAGGCGAGCGCGTTGCCGACCGAAGGGCCCGGGTAGGAGCCGCCGGTCGCGACCGTCCAGGGCTGGGTCACCGGGTGGACGGAGACGGAGCGCGGCTTGCAGGAGGCCGCTTCGTAGTTCACCACCTGGAGCTGCGCACCGAAGATGTGGTGGTTCCTCAGCTTGGTGTCGAGACCGGGAAAGCCGAGGTAGGAGGCGGTGGAGCCGGCCGTGCCCTTGCCGACGTGCAGTTCACTGGCGCCCGAGACCGCTCCATTGCCCGTGACATACATCGAGGAGGACGACTTGGTGGTGTCGACCGAGGGATCGACCCGTACGGGGAACTCGCGCGCCGGATCGGTGAGCCAGTCGCGGTCGACGCTGATGCGGAGGGCCTGGCCGCCGTCCCGCTCGATCAGTTCGTAGCGGACGGCGTGGGAGACGACGCGCTTGGCGTCCTCCATGAATCCGGCGGGAATGACGGCCTTCGTACGGCCCTGGCCGTCGGCGAGGACGACGGAGCCCTCACCGCCGTCGGCCGCGCTGCCGGGCCTGGCGGTCAGACCGGTCAGCCGGAGAGGGAAGACAAAGCTGGTCGGAGCGTCGGCGGAGCGCAGGACCAGCGTCTCCTTGATGCCGCCCGCCTGCGAGTCCAGCCACAGATCGGTTCCGGGCAGCACATCGGAGTAGCTGACCCGGTCGCCGTCCGCGCTGCCCTGGGCGGCGGCGGCGCCGTCCAGCCCGTACGCGAAGGACTCGCCGGAAGGGAGGGTGAGGGCGGCGAGCCGGTCCGCGTCGGCCCGGTCCGCGAGCCGGATGTCCACGGAGTCCGAGGTGTTGGAGAAGGCGCCGTCGCCCGCGTCCGACTCGACCAGCGAGGGATCGATGGGCCGCCAGGCGCCGCTGTCGTCCTTGTAGTTGACGGGAACGGTGGACAGCTCGGTGGTCTCGGTGCCGTCGGCGTTGGCGTAGGTACGGCTGCGCGCGCCGCGCTCGGAGACGATCTCCTTGCTGGTCCTGCGGTCGAAGCCCGCCACCTCGCCGTCCGCGGCGGGCGGGGTGCCGACGGAGGCGGTGTTGCGTCCCTTGTCCGGCTTGTTCACGGCCTGGGCGCGCAGCGGGTACTTCGCACGCAGCGACTGCCCCGTACGGCGGTTGGTCTTGCCCGAGACGAGATGGTCACGGCCTTCGGCACTGCCCCAGCGCTGGCCGGGCCCTTCGGCTCCGGGCAGCGGGTCGGGGAAGAGCGGGAAGCCCGCTCCCGCGACCGCGAGTGTGCCGACGGTCACGACACCGACGACCGCCAGGGCGATGGCCTTGAACCAGCCGCTGCCCCGGAGACGAGTCATCAGGAAGCGTTGCGCGAGCCTGCGGTACGCCGGCACGGTCCCCCCACTGAGCCGAGTTGATTGATCTTCAAATCATGATGAGTGCATGACGAATGTGTCGAGTCGATTACGGAAGGTTCATCTGGTGGTCGACTGCTCAAGATTGTTGTTCACCCGAGCGCTACCGCTCCGTTCACCCAGCGACGCCTAGCGTCCAACGCATGACTCTCAATTCGCCTCGTAGCTCGGCACGTTGGACAGCGCTGGCCATGGCAGTGGCCGCCTCTCTGCCTCTGCTCGTAGCGGTTCCCGGCAGCGCTGAGGCCGCCGCTCCGGTCACCTGCGGCTCGAACGGCGCGACATACGGCATCGACTCGGCCGGCAAGCTGATGAGACAGGACATGCCCTCGCCCATCTCGGGCAATACGATGCCCGCCGCCTCCACCATCGACACGGGATGGACCGGCTACGGAAAGCTCATGGCCGGCCCTGGAGCGACCTTCTACGGGATCAAGTCGGACGGTCTGTACTACAGCCACCGGATCACCGCGAGCAACACATGGGACGTGCACCACAAGAAGCTCACCACGGGTTTCGCCCAGTTCCGTACGGGCGACAAGGCCGATGACGTCACCATCGACCGAGGCGGCTACCTCTGGGCGTTCGAGGCGGAGACGGGAGCGCTGCGCTGGTGGCACTACAGCGTCGCCGGCGATGACGTCACCGCCACGGGCGGCAAGATCGTCGACATGGGATGGGACCGCTACGAGGCGATCTACGCCGGCGACAAGGGCGTGCTCTTCGGGCGCGCCGCCGATGGAAAGATCTACCGGTCGCGCTACGACGTGACCAGCCAGCGCTGGCTGGAGCGCCATGTCCTGGCCTCCGCCTCGGACTGGACCGACACGAAGTCGATGTCCACCTATGGCGCGGACACCCTGTTCCGGGTCAAGGGCAACGGCGAGGTCCGCTACTACCGCTACGACGAGGACACCCGCGACTTCCCGGTCTACAACAAGCTGGTGGCGAACAGCGGTTGGGCCAACGCGTACACAACGGTCTCCACGGCGCCCGACATCTGCCGGATCGACACCGACCACACGCCCGCGTCGCCGGCCGTGGACGTGCAGCCGTACAGCCGCGGCGCCGTGCTCAACTCCTCGGCCGGCTCGCTGGAGTACGCGTTCACCGACAGCCTCGGATACCTCCGGTACGGCCGCCAGGCGGACCCGTCGGACTTCAACGGTGTCAAGTGGGAGACGATCGGCGGCAACGAGGCGTTCTCGGGACAGCCGTCGCTGTCCGAGCACACTGACGGCCGGGTCGTGGTGACCGCGCTCAACACCGCGGGCAGTGTCTGGCAGCGCAACCAGGCCGCCAAGGGGGCGGCCGACTGGGGCGGCTGGATCGATCTGGCCGGCGCGATGGCCCAGCCCGCCGTCACCGCCAAGACTCCGTCAGGACTGCTCGTCCAGTTCTCCGTCGACGCGAACGGCGCTCCCTGGTACCGCCTCCAGCAGCGCGCCAATGTGGACTTCATGGGCTGGACGCCGCTCTCCGGCACCGGCTTCTCCGGACCGCTCACCGCGGTGACCGTCCGCGACGGCATCCAGCTCTTCGGCAAGAACGCCTCGGGTGCGCTGAGCACGGCGCTGTTCAAGGAGCCCGGCACCATCTCCTCCTGGACGACGGTGGGCACGCAGACCATCACCGGCACTCCGGCGGTGGTCGTCTACCCGGGCTACCGTCTCCGTATCTTCGCCACCGACACAACCGGCACGGTCGTCACGACCGTCCAGGCCACTGAGGGCTCCGTCTACGACGCGTGGAGCGCGGTCGCCGGTGTGACGGCGGACGGCTCGCCCGCCGCCGTGATCAGCCCGCTGAACGGCATCACCGAGGTCGTGGTGCGCGGCGCCGACGGCACGATCTACCACACCGGTGAGGCGGTGCAGGGCACCGGGACCTGGCGCGCGTGGAGGCAGGAGAGCGAGGAGCTCTCCGCGACCGAGCCGAACGCGTTCACCTTCACCGACTCGTCCGGTCCGACCTGGGCCTACTCATTCCGCACCGCGACCCACCAGACGCGGGTCTACAGCGTCCGTCCGGACTTCGCGCTGAAGCGGGCCCAGGCTTCCGGCGCGGCCAAGCAGTCCGAGGCTCCCGTCTTCACCGCCCATTCGCTGCCGGCTCCCCCGACGAACTGACACACGAAGGAGAAGGAGGGCCGGCCGCAGCGATGCGGTCGGCCCTCTTTTCCTGCTCCGGCCCGTGCCGAAGCGACTTGTCCTGGTCCGGCCTGTCCCGCTCCGGGCGGAGCATGATCGTACGGGAGACCACAAAGGTGACCGGAACAGCCGCGGCGGCTGCGATCAGCGGCGCGTAACGGCTGCTCAGACGCAGGACGTCCACCAGCAGATAGACACCGCTCGTGGTGATCACGAAGTTCGCGGCGTTGGTGAGCGGGAAGAGCAGGAACTTCCGCCAGGTGGGACGCGTCCGGTAGGTGAAACGGCTGGTCAGGAAGAACGATCCGACCATGCTCAGCAGAAAGGCCAGAACGTGGGACACGACATACGGCAGTCTGTTCAGCAGGGCCAGGTAACACGCGTAGTACGTGCCGGTGTTCACCACCCCGACCAGGGCGAATCTGAAGAGCTGGACCCGGACCGTCATCTCCGTACGCGCTCTCCCCGAGTGAAGTGACCGGCGCGCCGCCGACCCTCAGGAGTGTGACACAAGCGGCCCTGCCCGAGCCGGTGGCCACACCTCCATATTTCATCCACTCCCGCCTCATCAAGACTTCATCTTCTCGGCATCCCCAGATGGTCCGGAAAGCGAGGCACGGGCGTAGCTTCCGCGCATGTCATCCCTACTGAGCAACCGGCTGGCGAAGCGGATTCTCCGTCCGGTCGCGGCCCGAGTGGATCAGCGCGTCAAGCGGTCGTCCTCCTCCCTGCGCTCCGATGTGGAAACCCTTCAGCGCGAGGTGAAGGAACTGCGCAATCAGCAGTACGTGGTGGGCCTGCTGTTCAACAAGATGGGCCGCAGTGGTCCCCGGGTGTTCACGCCTGCCGCGTTCAACACTTTGGTGCGCCAGATCGCGGATGTGACCGGGCAGGAGACCGGTGTCGCGCGCCGCAACGCCACCATCGCCTTCCGCAATGTGATCGCGATGGAGGCCCTCGCCGTGGGCCGGCTGGCCGGCTCCACCGCCAATATCTGCGGCAAGCTCGCCACCGTGCCGCTGCTCGACCCGCCGAACAAGGACGTCCTGGAGATCGGCACTCTGCACGGAGTCTTCGCGGCCACGCTGATGCGGATGCTGCACCGCGCGGGCCTGGAGGCGCGGCTGACGATCGTCGATCCGCTCGCGGGCAGCCAGCTCCAGCCCGGCGCGGGCATGGGCGCGGACCCGACCGGTACGCCGGTACGGATGGATGTCGTACGCGAGAACCTCCTGCTGGGCGGCCGTGCGGGCGCCGAGGCCCGGATCGAGCAGGGCTTCTCCGGCGATCCCGAGGTACGGGCCGCGGTCTCCGACCGTGAGTACGGCGTGATCATCGTGGACGGTGACCACTCCGCGGAGGGCGTACTCGCCGATCTGGAGTGGGCCGAGGACATCGTGGCTCCCGGCGGGATCGTCGTCCTTGACGACTTCGGCGACGGGAAGTGGCCGGGCGTCAAGGAGGCCGCGGACAAGCATCTCGCGGGCGGCACCTCGCGGCTGGAGATGCTCGGCCGCGTCTCCACCTCGGCCTTTCTGCGGGCGCGCGCCTGACAACCCGCGGGAGCGCGCCTGACAAGTCGGGTTGGTCCGGACCCTATTGACGAAAGGTCTGGACCAACTTACGTTAAGCGCGTCGCATCGCACCCGTACGCCTCCGGGTCCCCCACGCTCCCGGCCGGCCGGGGCGGAAGGGAGCACGGCATGATCGCTCGGACGGTACGTTTTCTGGGGGCCGGCCTCGCCTTGGCCTTCGTTCTGCAAGGGCTGATCGCCGCGGCGCCGGGCGCGCCTCGTGCGGCGGGCGCGACGAGCGCGGCGCAGGATGTCACCTGCGCGGTCAAGTCGAAGCCCACGGGCAAGGTGCTCCAGGGCTACTGGGAGAACTGGGACGGCGCCGCCAACGGTGTGCATCCGCCGCTCGGCTGGATCCCGATCACCGACAGCCGTATCCGTGAGCACGGCTACAACGTGATCAACGCGGCGTTCCCGGTCATCCGCTCGGACGGCACGGTCCTCTGGGAGGACGGGATGGACGCGACGGTGAAGGTCGCGACTCCGGCGGAGATGTGCGCGGCCAAGGCCTCCGGGCTCACGACACTGCTGTCGATCGGCGGCGCCACGGCCGGTATCGACCTCAGTTCGAGCGCGGTCGCCGACCGGTTCGTCGCGACGGTGGTGCCGATCCTGAAGAAGTACAACTTCGACGGGATCGACATCGACATCGAGACCGGTCTGGTCGGCAGCGGCAACATCAACACGCTGTCGCCGTCGCAGGCCAATCTCATCCGCATCATCGACGGTGTGCTCGCCCAGATGCCCTCGAACTTCGGTCTGACGATGGCGCCGGAGACGGCGTATGTCACCGGCGGCAGCGTGGCGTACGGCTCGATCTGGGGCGCGTATCTGCCCATCGTGAAGAAGTACGCGGACAACGGCCGGCTCTGGTGGCTGAACATGCAGTACTACAACGGCAGCATGTACGGCTGCTCGGGCGACTCGTACTCCGCCGGCACGGTCGCGGGATTCACCGCGCAGACGGACTGCCTCAACCGGGGCCTGGTCATCCAGGGCACCACGATCAAGGTCCCGTACGACAAGCAGGTCCCGGGACTTCCGGCGCAGACGGGCGCGGGAGGCGGCTATATGGCGCCGAACCTGGTCTCGCAGGCGTGGAACAACTACAACGGCGCCCTGAAGGGCCTGATGACCTGGTCGGTCAACTGGGACGGCTCGAAGAACTGGACGTTCGGGAACAACGTCAAGGCGTTGCAGGGCCGCTGAAGACAGGGCCGCTGAGCAGGCTTTCGCTGAACAGGCGTTCAGGGCCTGGGTGTGCAACGCCCAGGCCCTGTCCTACGCCCTGAACCGCTGCTGGCGCTCCAGCGTGCGGCGCAGTTCCGTCGGGAGCGCGTGATAGGCGCCGTACGCGCGCTCGGTGTCCCAGAGCAGATTCTGCAACTGCTGCCGGGCCGCCGCGTGATCGCCCACCGCGAGCAGCAGATTGGCCACGCGGTGCCGGATGTCGAACGCGCGGCCCGGATCGGTGAGCGCGCCCGGCTGTCCGCTCTCGTAGTACGGAAGGACCGCGTGGTACTCGGCCAGCGCGGCGGACGCCTCGCCGAGCTGCTCCAGACATTGCGCGGCGTCGTAGCGGAACTGGAGCGTCTGCGGATCGCCGGGGCCGGCCTCCGCCGTACGGTCGTCGGCGAGTCTGCGCAGCTCGGGCAGCGCGCGGCGGTACTGGCCGTCGTCCATCAGGGTCGAGGCGTACTGCTTGCGCAGGATGCGTACGACCGGTGAGTGCTCGCCGTGCTCCTCGGCCGCCGCCGGGAGGATGTCGCCGAGGATGTCCACCGCCCGCGCGATACTGCCCTCGCCGAGCAGCCGTTTGACCTCGTCGACCGCGGCGGCGACATCGGGCCGCCGGGCC
>NZ_FMDK01000380.1 GCF_900091995.1 Streptomyces sp. MnatMP-M17 | reverse complement strand
CCGGGGGATCGCCGGACCGGCGGCCGACGGCCGCACGCAGGTCGGCCACGAGCTGGCGGGCGTGGCGTTCCCGCTCCTCGGGCGGGCTGGCGGCCCGGTCGGCGGGATCGGTGAACCAGCGGTACACGACATAGCGCCGGTCGCCGGTGAAGCCGGTGTGGTCGCCGGTGAGCAGGAGGGCGGCCCGGTTCTGGGCGAGGATCTCGCCCAGGTCGGACAGCACCAGGGCCGGGGTGTCGCCGAGCAGGTCGAGCATGCGGATCAGGCCGGCGCGGGCCAGGCGGGCCGGCCCGTCGGCGGGCGGTGGCTGGTGGCCGGCCAGGTGGAACAAGTGGTCGCGCTCGTCGTCGGAGAGACGCATCGCCCGGGCCAGGGCGCCCAGCAGCTGGGTCGAGGGCTGGCTGCTGCGGCCCTGCTCCAGGCGTACGACATAGTCCACCGACATACCGGCGAGCATGGCCACCTCTTCCCGGCGCAGGCCGGTGGTGCGGCGGCGGGGGCCGTCGGTGATGCCTACCTCGGCCGGGCGGATCGCCTCCCGACGGCGGCGCAGGAAGTCCGCGAGCTGCTCACGTTGCATGGCTCCATGCTCCCTCGCGGCGGGCGGGCCGATCCAGGGAGCGGCTCTCCCATGATGAACGCTCCGCTCCCGTAGGGCGCGGAGCGGACACACAGTGGGCGACAGACCGACGACGAAGGAGAACGATCGTGATGCAGACACGAACCCTGGGCAGCACCGGCCCGGCCGTTTCCGCGCTGGGCCTGGGTGCGATGGGCATGTCGGGCGCCTACGGTGAGGCCGACCGCGCGGAGAGTATCGCCACCGTGCACGCCGCGCTGGAGGCCGGCGTCACGCTGATCGACACCGGCGATTTCTACGCGATGGGCCACAACGAGCTGCTGCTCGCCGAGGCGCTGCGCGGCCGGGACCGGGACAGCTACCGGCTGAGCGTCAAGTTCGGCATGCTGCGGGGGCCGGGCGCCGAGTTCGGCGGGATGGACGCCCGTCCCGAGGCGGTGAAGAACTTCCTGGCCTACTCGCTGACCCGGCTGGGCACCGACCATATCGACATCTACCGTCCCGCCCGGCTGGATCCGGCGGTCCCGATAGAGGAAACGGTGGGCGCGGTCAAGGAGATGATCGACGCCGGATACGTACGGCACCTCGGCCTCTCGGAGGTCGACGCCGCGACGATCCGCCGGGCGCACGCCGTGCAGCCCGTCGCCGACCTCCAGATCGAGTACTCGCTGATCTCCCGCGCGGTCGAGGCGGAGGTCCTGCCCACGCTGCGTGAGCTCGGCATCGGGCTGACCGCGTACGGCGTCCTCAGCCGCGGTCTCATCTCCGGGCACTGGACGCCCGGGCACACCGCCGGCCCCGGCGACGGCCGCGGCCACAGTCCCCGATTCTCCGCTGGAAACGTCGAACACAACCTCGCCCTCGTGGAAGCCCTGCGCCGGGTCGCCGAGGCGAAGGGCAGCACCGTCGCCCAACTGGCCATCGCCTGGGTGGCCGCACAGGGCGAGGACATCGTGCCGCTGGTCGGCGCCCGTACCCGGGAGCGGCTGGCCGAGGCGCTGCCCGCGATGGAGGTGAACCTCACCGCGGACGACCTCGCCGAGATCGAGAAGGCAGTCCCGCCGGGCGCGGCGCGCGGCGACCGATACCCGTCCGCGTTCATGTCCGGCCTCGGCGTAGGGAACTAGTTCTTCTCTGCTGGAACGGAGTCACCGACGCTACCGCCGCCCTCGGCCGCGTCGAGGGCGGGTGTGAGTGGTGCGAGCGCGGTGCGGAGCAGGTCGGGCAGTGAGCCGGCCGGGACGACGAGCGCCGTGGCGACGGGGGAGGCGGCGGCCGGCTGTACCCATCGTTCGAGTGCGACATGAACCGCGGCGGCCACGCTCGCCGCGAGCACGCGGGCGGTGTACGGGCCGGTATCGCCGAGGCGGTCGGCGATCGCGCCGGTGAGCGGATGCTCTATCGCGGTGGCGGTGTCGACGAACGTGTCGCGCAGTGCCGGACTGGTGGTGATCAGCAGCAGCACGTCGCGATCGCGTTCACCCGGGTCGGTGTACTGCTCCACGACCGCGTCGATGACGGCATCGGCGAGGCGGACGCCGGCGGGCCGGGCGGCCACCGCTGCCGCCACCCGGGATTCCCGTTCGGCGGTGACGGCGGCGACGATCGCCTGCTCACGGCTAGAGAAGTAGTTGTTGTAGGTACGTGGCGAGACTCCGGCGGCCTCCGCGATGTCGTCAACGCGGACGTTGTCCGGCCCACGCTCCAGGGCCAACCGCAGCGCCGCCTCCCGCAACGCCACCCGGGTGGCTTGCTTCTTCCGCTCGCGCAACCCGGTTCGTCGTGTCGTCACCGCGCGAGCATCCCACCTCACATGCGTGCACGCAAACTTGCGTGCACGCATTTTTTGCTTCTACTCTCGAATTCTCGTACCCGGCAGGAAGGTTCAGACCTGTGCGTGCCAAGGGCATCAGCTACGACACCGGCTTCGTCCGAGGCGGAGAGATCTCCCGTGAACGCTTCGACCCGGACGTGGTCAGGCGCGAGCTGGGCATCATCCGTGACGACCTGCACTGCACCGCGGTCCGCGTCATCGGCGGTGATCCGGAGCGGCTGGAGCTGGCCGCGTCCTGCGCCGCCGACCTCGGCCTGGAGGTCTGGTTCTCGCCCTACCCGCTCGAACTGGCCGCTGAGCAGATGCTCGCGCTGTTCGCCGACTGTGCCGAGCGGGCGGAGCGGCTGCGGCGGCGGGGAGTCGACATCGTGTTCGTCACCGGGGCCGAGTTGAGCCTGATGAACAAGGGATTCCTGCCCGGCGACACCCAGGAAGACCGGCTTGAGCTGCTGCTGAACCAGCGGGATCGCCTGCGCCGGCAGATCGGTGAACTCGGCGCACGGGTCAACGACTTCCTCGGCGAGGCCGTGTCCCTCGTGCGTGAGCACTTCGGTGGCAGGATCACCTACGCCGCCATACCGCTCGAACGCGTCGACTGGACGATGTTCGACATCGTGTCCATGGACCTGTACCGGTCGGCCGAGGTCGCCGACCAGTTCGCCGAGGGCGTGCGCACCCTTGTCGCACAGGGAAAGCCGGTCGCGATCACCGAGTTCGGCACCGCCGCCTATCGCGGCGCGGGCGATCTGGGCGGTCGCTTTATGGAGATCGTCGAGTACGACAAGAACACCGGCGCGCCGATCCGACTCAAGGGCGAATGCGTCCGCGACGAGGCCGGTCAGGCCACCTATCTGCGCGAGCTCCTGGAGATCTTCGACACCGGCGGTGTCGACAGCGCCTTCGCGTTCCTCTTCGCGCTCGGCAACTTCCCCCACCGCCCTGACGGCGATCCCCGCGACGACCTCGACCTGGCCAGCCCCGGCATCGTCAAGGTCCTCGACGGCAACCGCCAGGGCGACATCTATCCCGACATGCCCTGGGAACCGAAGGCCGCGTTCAGCGCACTGGCCGACCATTACCGCGCCTGACCTGCTACCCGGCCACTCAGTCACTGTGACCACGGCCTACGGATGGCCGGCCGACGGTGGGTGGGCAGACTGAGGGCATGAATGAACCTCGCTCAGATCCTGCGGTCGCCGCTTCCCCGGTTCTGTCGAGCGAGCTGCTGGGTTTTCCTCCTGGCGCCCGAGTGCTCATCCTCAACTGCGACGACTTCGGGATGCACCACTCGGTCAACGCGGCGATCATCGACTCGATCGAGGAAGGGATCGCCGGTTCATGCAGCCTGATGGTGCCGTGTCCGGGGGCGTCACAAGCCATGGACTTGCTGCGCCGCCGGCCGGAGATCCAGTTCGGGATCCATCTGACACTGGTCTGCGACACGGCCCACTACCGGTGGGCGCCGGTGGCCGCGAAGGACAAGGTGCCCTCGCTGCTGGACGAGGCGGGCGAACTGTTCCTTCCTGTGCCCGACCAGCGGGCCCAACTCCTCGGTCAGGCCCGTCTTGACGAGGTCGAGCTGGAGTTCCGCGCTCAGATAGACGCTGTGGCCGACGTCGGTCTGACACCGTCCCACCTGGATTTCCACTGCCTGGCGGACGGCGGACGCGATGACATCCTCGACCTGACCATGGCGCTGGCCGGGGAATACGGCCTGGCGGTGCGGGTCTGGCTCGAACCAGGACGTCGGCAGGCCCGCCGGCTGGGCCTGCCGGTCACTGACCACGACTTCCTGGACAGCTTCTCGCTCGGCCTCGACGGCAAGGCGGACCGATATGCCGAGCTGCTCCGCGACCTGCCGGCCGGCCTCAGCGAGTGGGCGGTGCATCCAGGTCTGGGAGGTGAGGAGGCGCGAGCGATCGAACCTGACGGTTGGCGCGTGCGCCGGTCCGACTTCGAGTTCCTCACCTCGCCATCGGCCCGCGATCTACTCCGGCAGGAGGGAATTACCGTGATCGACTACCGGGCCGTCCAGCAGGTCTGGTCCCGGCGCAATGCGCACTTCGGCTGATCAGGCAGCCGACTCGGGCAGAGCGCGGCCTTGTCATTGCATAAGACTGCGGAGGAACGTATAGTCATGCCATCGCTGAGGAGGACTTTCCATGACTGTACGCGCGGCAGTGGCAGGAGCGAGTGGGTACGCCGGCGGGGAACTGCTGCGGCTGCTGCTCGGTCATCCCGGGGTGGAGATCGGGGCTCTCACCGGGAATTCCAATGCCGGGCAGCGGCTCGGAGGGCTTCAGCCGCATCTGGTGCCGCTCGCGGAACGGGTGCTGGAGGCGACCGATGCCGAGGTGCTCGCCGGGCATGAGGTGGTGTTTCTCGCGCTGCCGCACGGGCAGTCCGCCGCCGTCGCCGAGCAGCTCGGGGACGAGGTGCTCGTCATCGACATGGGCGCCGACTTCCGGCTGAAGGACGCCGCCGACTGGGAGCGGTTCTACGGTTCCGCCCATGCCGGGACCTGGCCCTACGGGCTTCCCGAACTGCCGGGCGCCCGCGCCGCGCTGGAGGGGTCCAGGCGTGTCGCGGTGCCCGGCTGCTATCCCACCGCCGTCTCGCTCGCGCTCTTCCCGGCGTATACGGCGGGCCTGGCCGAGCCCGAGGCCGTGATCACCGCCGCCTCCGGCACCTCCGGCGCCGGCCGGACGGCCAAGCCGCATCTCATCGGCGCCGAGGTGATGGGCTCCATGAGCCCGTACGGCGTCGGCGGCGGCCACCGGCACACCCCGGAGATGATCCAGAACCTCAGCGAGGCCGCGGGAGAGCCGGTCACCGTCTCCTTCACACCCACCCTCGCCCCGATGCCCCGCGGCATCCTCGCCACCTGCTCCGTCAAGGCGAAGCCGGGCACGACGCCGCAGGACGTACGGGACGCCTACGAGAAGGCCTTCGCGGACGAGCCCTTCGTCCATCTGCTGCCCGAAGGGCAGTGGCCCGCCACGGCGTCCGTCTACGGTTCCAACGCCGTACAGATCCAGGTCGCCCACGACGGGGCCGCGGGCCGCATCATCGCGATCAGCGCCATCGACAACCTGACCAAGGGCACCGCCGGTGGCGCGGTGCAGAGCATGAACATCGCCCTCGGACTCCCCGAGGACACCGGACTTTCCACGATCGGAGTGGCACCTTGAGCGTCACCGCAGCGCAGGGATTCACGGCGGCGGGCATCGCCGCCGGAATCAAGGAGAACGGCAACCCGGATCTGGCCCTCGTGGTCAACAACGGTCCGCGCCGCGCCGCCGCCGGTGTCTTCACCTCCAACCGCGTCAAGGCCGCGCCCGTCCTCTGGTCCGAGCAGGTCCTCAAGGGCGGCGAGGTCGGCGCCGTCGTCCTCAACTCCGGTGGCGCCAACGCCTGTACGGGCCCGCAGGGCTTCCAGGACACCCACGCCACCGCCGAGAAAGTCGCCGAGGTCCTCAACAGCGGCATCGGCACGTCCGGAAGCGGCGAACACAGCGCCGGTGAGATCGCCGTCGCCTCCACCGGTCTCATCGGTCTGCCGCTTCCCATGGACAAGCTGCTGCCCGGCATCGAGAAGGCCGCCGCCGAGCTGTCCGAGCACGGCGGTGAGAAGGCCGCCATCGCCATCAAGACCACCGACACCGTCCACAAGACCGCCGTCGTGGGCGGCGACGGCTGGACCGTGGGCGGTATGGCCAAGGGCGCGGGCATGCTCGCACCGGGCCTCGCCACCATGCTCGTCGTCCTCACCACCGACGCCGATGTCGAGGCGCCCGCCCTGGACAGCGCGCTGCGCGCGGCCACCCGCACCACCTTCGACCGCGTCGACTCCGACGGCTGTATGTCCACCAACGACACCGTGCTGCTGCTCGCCTCGGGCGCGTCCGCCGTGACGCCCGCGTACGAGGAGTTCGCCGAGGCCGTCCGTACGGTCTGCGCCGATCTGGCACGTCAGCTCATCGGCGACGCCGAGGGCGCCTCCAAGGACATCCGGATCGAGGTGATCAACGCCGCGACCGAGGACGACGCCGTCGAGGTGGGCCGCTCCATCGCCCGTAACAACCTCCTCAAGTGCGCCCTCCACGGCGAGGATCCCAACTGGGGCCGGGTGCTCTCCGCCATCGGCACCACCGGCGCCGCCTTCGAGCCCGACGAGCTCAATGTCGCCATCAACGGCGTCTGGGTCTGCCGCAACGGCGCCGTCGGCCAGAACCGGGAGCTGGTCGACATGCGCTACCGCGAGGTACGGATCACCGCCGACCTCGCCGCCGGCACGGACTCCGCGGTCATCTGGACCAACGACCTCACCGCCGAGTACGTCCACGAGAACAGCGCGTACAGCTCATGACCGCGCCCGCCCGTAAGCACACCGCGCTGCCCAAGGCGCAGATCCTCATCGAGGCGCTGCCCTGGCTCACGCGGCACAACGGCAGGACCGTCGTCATCAAGTTCGGCGGCAACGCCATGGTCGACGAGGATCTCAAGGCCGCCTTCGCCCAGGACGTCGTCTTTCTGCGACAGGCCGGCCTCAAGCCCGTCGTCGTGCACGGCGGCGGGCCCCAGATCAACGCCCAGCTCGACCGGCACGGTCTGGTCAGCGAGTTCAAGGCCGGTCTGCGCGTCACCACACCGGAGGCGATGGACGTCGTACGGATGGTGCTGGCCGGGCAGGTCCAGCGCGAGCTGGTCGGACTGCTCAACCAGCACGGCCCGCTCGCCGTCGGTATGACCGGTGAGGACGCGCACACCATGTCCGCGACCCGGCACCGGCCGCGGATCGACGGAGAGCTGGTCGACATCGGCCGGGTCGGCGAGATCACCGCGATCGACACCGGCGCCATAGAGGCGCTGCTCGGCGACGGCCGGATCCCGGTCATCTCCTCCATCGCGCGCAGCGCCGACGACGGACATGTCTACAACGTCAACGCCGACACCGCGGCCGCCGCGCTCGCCGCCGCACTGGGCGCCGAGACGCTGATGGTCCTCACCGATGTCGAAGGGCTCTACGAGGACTGGCCGGGCAGCGACGACGTGATCAGCCGGCTCACCGCCACGGAGCTGGAGAAGCTGCTGCCCGAGCTCTCCAGCGGCATGGTGCCGAAGATGGAGGGCTGTCTGCACGCCGTACGCAACGGTGTGAGGACCGCGCGCGTGCTCGACGGCCGTGTCCCGCACTCGATCCTGCTGGAGATCTTCACCGACTCGGGCATCGGCACGATGGTCGTGCCCGACGCACCGGTCGTGCCCGACGGAGTCGACGCGCCCGATGGTGTCGACGTGCCCGACGGAGTCGACGCGAGCGAAAAGGAAGCGAAATGACCGGCAACCAGGAGCTCTCGCAGCGCTGGCAGAGCGTCATGGCGGACAACTACGGCACGCCGAAGCTGTCTCTCGTACGAGGCGAGGGCGCCAAGGTCTGGGACGCGGACGGCACCGAGTACACCGACTTCGTCGGCGGTATCGCGGTCAACGCGCTGGGCCACGCGCATCCCGCCGTCGTCGAGGCCGTCTCCCGGCAGATCGCCTCCCTCGGCCATGTCTCCAACCTCTTCGTCGCCGAGCGGCCCGTCGCCCTCGCCGAGCGGCTGATCCAGCTCTTCGGCCGCCCGGGCCGGGTGTTCTTCTGCAACTCCGGCGCCGAGGCGAACGAAGCCGCCTTCAAGATCGGCCGACTGACGGGCCGTCAGCGTATGGTCGCCACCGACGGCGGCTTCCACGGCCGCACCATGGGCGCGCTCGCCCTCACCGGTCAGCCTCCCAAGCAGCAGCCCTTCCTGCCGCTGCCCGGTGACGTGACACACGTTCCGTACGGAGATGCCGCCGCGCTCCGTGCCGCCGTGACCGAGGAGACGGCGTTCGTGATCATCGAGCCGATCCAGGGCGAGAACGGTGTGGTCGTCCCGCCCAAGGGCTATCTGGAGGCGGCCCGCGAGATCACCCGCGCCACCGGCACACTGCTCGTCCTGGATGAGGTGCAGACGGGCGTCGGCCGTACGGGCCACTGGTTCGAGTACCAGGCCCACCAGGGCGTCGAACCCGATGTCGTCACCCTCGCCAAGGGACTCGGCGGCGGTCTGCCGCTCGGCGCGACGATCGCCTTCGGGCCGACGGCCGAGCTGCTCAAGCCGGGCCATCACGGCACGACGTTCGGCGGCAATCCGGTCGCCTGCGCCGCCGGACTCGCCGTACTGGACACGCTCGCGGCGGACGGTCTGCTCGACCAGGTGAAGCGGCTGGGCGAGAAGCTGCGCGACGGAATCGAGGCGCTCGGCCATCCACTGGTCTCCCATGTCCGCGGCTCCGGACTGCTCCTGGGTATCGTGCTCACCGAGCCGCTCGCGCCGCAGGCGCGGCAGGCGGC
>NZ_FMDK01000749.1 GCF_900091995.1 Streptomyces sp. MnatMP-M17 | reverse complement strand
ACCCAAGGAGACCCTTGAATCACCTTCCGCTCAGCGAGCCCGAAGTCGGAGCCGTCGCGCTGACGATGCTGGACCTGGGAATGCTTCGCCCGGCACAAGGGGTTCCCGCCGAGCCGACGCCTCTGCCGGGGCGCGAGTCCGAATGCCTGGAGGCTCAGCTCGGGATGCCCACGGTCCATCTCGATGACGAGCTGCGCGCCTTCCTGGAGGCGTACAACCGCCGGATCTCGTGGCACCCCGAGCCTCCGGCGGGGATCTGCGCACACAAGCTCGCCAACCCGGGCTGGGTGATCTCCCTCGCCGAGGTCCGCAGCGCGTTGGCCACCCTGGACTCGACGCAGGGCCGGTCGGTTCGGGCAACCGTCGAGGCGCGCTTCCCCCTCGCGGACCGCGAGGTCTGGCAGGACTGGGTGAAGTTGCTGCGCGGCAGCGCCGACTCAGGCCTGCCGGTGCTGTTCGGCCCGGCGGACTACGAGGGCCCCTGGGCAGTCGCCGAGATTCTCCTGGAGAGCGACTACCGCATTTCGTGAGGCCTCGGGTTGGCGCGCGCGCTCTGTCCACAGGGTGGCGCTTCTACCTTCCGTTCAGCCCGGTCAGCCGCCACCCGGCGGCGGACCGGCGGACCCGGAAGGAGAACAGGTGCGCATATCCAAGCGTTTCGGCCGTCCGCTCGCGGCGGTCGCGATCAGCGCAGCCGTGGCCGGCTCGGTGCTCATCGCCGCCCCGGCGGCGCGGGCGTACGGCACCGGACACGGCAAGATCTCGTGCAGTGCCGTGAAGGTGCGCAAGAGCCCGGCCAAGAACGCCACTGCGCTGGGAGTGGCGTATCGCGGCGACGCGGTCGCGTACGACCAGTTCGCGTACGTCAAGGCCGAGAAGACCCGGTACACGCGCGGCACGGTCACGCGGAAGTCCGGCCACGCCAAGATCCGCGGATACGTCTTCTACGACTGCGCGAACCCGTACGGAACGGACCCGATCCCGAAGCCGCCGATCTCCAAGTTGGCCGGCGAAAGGTTCTGCTCGGCGCCCCGTTGACCGGCAGCGGGTCGCTGTCGCCGTCTTCCTCGCGGGGGCTGGGTACCTGCGCCGGATGCGGCCGGGGTGAGGTGAGGTGGTCAGGCGGGTTCGACCCGGGCGGCGTAACCGAGGTCGGCTTCCATCCAGTCGCTGGTGCGCCTCCATCCGGCGGCCTGCAGCTGCCGGTCTGCTGCGGCCGTGGCTGACAGGTCGATGGCGGCGTGGTCGGGGAGAGGGGCGTGGAACATGGCGGGGCCCCATGCGGTCCAACTGTTCGGCGTGTCGAGCAGTTCGACGGAGAGCACGTCGATCGTGGGATTCGGGTCCGGCGCGCGGAAGGTCAGCCAGGCGCTGTGGTTGGAGGCCATGGTGGTGGGTCCCTTCGGAATGGCGGGGTTGTTGGCTTGGTGGCTGCGCGCGGAAGTCCGCCGCTTGGATCATTAGTCTATTTCACGAGTCGCCCTTACGTCAAGTTTTATGTGTCAATCGAATGGGTGGTGGTGCTGGTCACCTTGATGTCGGTGGCCGGGTGAAGCTCGTGAGGCGCGGTCGGCCGTGTCCGCCCGCGTGCTGCACTGCGCCGCCTCGGCTGGGCATGGCGCCCTGCCCGCCGTCGCCGGTCAGGTTGCCTGCCGGCGAGGCGAGGGTGGTCTCGCCGGACGGGTTCGTGCAAGTCGGCGCAATGTGCTGGTGCGGGTGTCGTGCGTCGTTCAGGGTGGTTCTTCCTACCGGTTCTCAAGAGGGGGAAGTGGCATGAGGGTTGCGGGCGGCGTGGCGCCGGGGTGGCGGGTGTGGAGGAGGTGGGTGCGGTACGCCGCTGCTCGCCGCCCTGGACCGCGCCGGCCTGATCGGCGCGCTGCGCGACGCCTCGGGACTGGCGCGGGATGCCGCCGGCCACACCGCGGCCGTGCTGCTGGCCGATCCGG
>NZ_FMDK01000105.1 GCF_900091995.1 Streptomyces sp. MnatMP-M17 | reverse complement strand
GGGTACGGGCAGCGGCGGCGGCCACGGCGGGCTCCAGGACGAGCCGTGCCTCGACCAGTTCGAGCACCGACTCACGGCTGCCGCGCGGGAGATGCGGATTGGCGAGCAGCCGCCGCTCACTGCCGGGACCTACATACGTACCCGAGCCGTGCCGGAACTCCACCACGCCGGTGGCCTCAAGTCTGCGCAGGGCCTCGCGGACCGTGGGCGTGGTGACGTCGAACCGGCGGGCGAGATCCCGGGAGGACGCCAAGGCGTCCCCGGGAACCAGCCGTTCGGTGCGGATGATCTCGACGATGCTGTCCGCGAGATGCTCGGACAGCGACAGTTCACTGCGACTCATAAAGTGAATAGATCACTTGATCTCTTGGGGTGTCAATGGTCGTGACAAGAATGATTTTCGGCCAAGCGGAAGGTGCCAGGAAGGTGTCAGACAGAGCCTGGTGCCGGGCCTGTGCTCTCCCGCTCGATCAGCGCCGGCAGCGGTACCTGTACGGTGCGTGGCTCGCCGCCGTCGAGCAGCGCGGCCAGCTCGCGCGCCGCGATCCGGCCGAACCCGATCGTGTCGCGGGAGAGCGCCGTCAGCCAGGGCCGTACCAGCCGGCACAGGGCCGAGTCCTCCCAGGAGACGACCGAGACATCGCCCGGTACGGAGAGACCGAGCTCCGCCGTGACCGCCGCGCCGGCCGCGGCCATCACATCGTTGTCGTAGACCAGGGCCGTCGGCGCTCCGGCCCGCGCCAGGACCCGACGGGTCACCGCCGCGCCCTGGGTGTCGGAGTAGTCAGTCGTCAGCGAGCGCACCTCGGCCAGTCCGCGCCGGCCGGCCTCGATCCGCAGCGAGCGGATGCGCCGCTCGGTGTGCGCGAGCGAGGGAAGCCCGGCGATATGGACGATCCGCCGGTGGCCCAGCGCGTACAGCCGGTCGACGACGGACGCCATCGCGCCCGCGTCGTCGGCCCGTACCTGCGAGAGAACCGGATGCGGACCGGCGTCGCTGTCGGGCAGCGCGCCGATGACGACTCCGGGCAGGCCCAGCCCGTCGAGCAGTCCGGGCCGTGGATCGTCGGTCCTGGGATCCACGACCAGAACGCCGTCCACCCGGTGCTCCGCCCACCAGCGCCGGTAGACCGCGCACTCGGCGTCCATGTCCTCCACCACCTGGAAGAGCAGGCCGAGTTGACGGTCTGACAGGATCTCCTGGATGCCGGAGATCAGCTGGAGAAAGAACGAGTCCACGCCGAGAGTCACCGCGGGTCTGGCCAGCACCAGCCCGACCGTGGCCGAGCCCTCGCCGGAGAGCGCCCGTGCCGCCGTACTGGGCCGCCAGCCGAGCTGTTCCGCGACCCGGCGGACCCGGTCCCGCGTCGCCTCGGAGACACCGGGCCGTCCGTTGAGCGCGAAGGAGACGGCGCTCTCGGAGACACCGGCGCGCCGGGCGATGTCCTTCATGGTCGGACGGCGCGCCGGAGTGCGTCTGCGCGCCGGACCCTCACTGGCCGGACCTTCACTGGTCGACGGCCGGTTCGCTGCCATCCGCGTGCCCCCTTTTCCCGTACCTTCCGGCCGTACCGGACGAGCCGTGTGGACCCTGGACTAATGCGCTTGAGTCCGAGCATCCTAAAGCGCATTAGTCATTCGTACAAGGAAACCGGGCGAGCGGCTCTGAGCTGCACCGATGCTGTTCCCTTTGCCATCGTCCTCGATATCATTCCGGTTTCGGCGGGCGAATGTGTTGACTTTACCCGGGACACCTTGCAAGGTCTGCGGGGAATAAGCAGCCGGCGGCCCATGGCTCCGGCTCGCCGCCGGCACGTCCGAATCCGAGCAAAGGAGCCGTTCACCGTGCGCATCTCCCGCAGAGCAGTCGCCATGGCCGCTGTTCTCGCCGCAGTCCTGCCGCTGAGTGCCTGTAGCAGTGGGGACACCGGCACCGAGGGGTCCTCCGACGCCTCAGGACCCATCAAGGGCCAGATCTCCTTCCAGACCTGGAACCTCCAGGCCAACTTCAAGGACTACTTCAACGGGGTCATCAAGGACTTCGAGAAGAAGTACCCGGACACGAAGGTGAGATGGGTCGACCGGCCGGCCGAGGGCTATGCCGACAAGCTCAGCGCCGACGCCGCCGCCGGCACCCTGCCGGATGTCGTCAATGTCTCCCCCGACCAGCTCGCCCCCCTGACGAAGGCCGGGCTCGCGCTGGACCTGGACAAGGACAAGACCGCGGCGGCGTTCCGCAAGGAGTATCTGCCGGACGCCTGGAAGAGCCAGCAGATACCGGGTGTGGAAGGGACGTACGGCTTCCCCTGGTACCTCAACACCGGCCCGATGTTCTACAACAAGCGGCTCTTCGAGGAGGCCGGGCTCGATCCCGAGAAGCCGCCGACCACCTACGACGAGGTCTTCGCCGCCGGACTGGAGATGGCCGAGAAGACGGACGGCAAGATCGCCACCCTCGGCCAGGTGCCCACCATCGAGGACTTCGGCCGCTACGGCGTCCAGCTCGTGAACAAGGAGGGCACCGGCTTCGCGTTCAACGACGCCAAGGGCGTGGAGATGCTCACCCGGTACAAGGAGCTGTTCGACGCCAAGGCGCTCGATCCGCAGGCGCTCACCGCGAGCCCCGAGTCCACGGGCGCCAAGTTCCTCACCGAGTCCGTGGCCATGAACCCGGGCAGCGCGCTGGACCTGGAGAACTTCAAGAAGCAGGCGCCGACGCTCTACAAGAACATCGGCATCACCGACCAGGTCACCAGCACCGGCAAGGTCAACATGTATGTCATGGGCGTGATGGTCAACTCCAAGACCAAGGAGAAGCCCGCCGCCGTGGCCTTCGCGCACTTCGTGACCGACGCCACCCGCCAGATGTCGTTCGCCAAGCAGGTCGCCATCTTCCCGAGCACCAAGGGCTCGCTGGACGATCCGTACTTCACCAAGGAGGACGGCACCGACGAGACACGCGTCCGGATCGCCGCCGCCAAGTCCCTGAAGAACGCGGTCAATTACACACCGGTTCTGTTCAGCGAGCAGATGAAGACCGAGCTGCGCAACCAGGTGGCGAAGGCGCTGCAAGGAAAGCAGAGCCCGCAGGAGTCGCTCGACCGCGCTGTCGAGGCCTGCGACAAACTGCTCAAGCAGAGCTGAGCCGAGCACATGAAAAGCACCACCGCACTCGGGGCGCATGCCCCGGACTCCGCCGCGGCGGGGCTCGCATCCCGGAGCCCCGGCTCCGGCCGCGG
>NZ_FMDK01000486.1 GCF_900091995.1 Streptomyces sp. MnatMP-M17 | reverse complement strand
GGGCAGTTGGTGGGCCGGAGGCGGCGGCGCGGCCGGATCCGGAGCGGGGTGCGGTGGCGGTACGTCCGCTTCGTGCGGCGGCGGTTCCTCCTCCTGCGGGGGAGGCTCGTCGTGCGGTGGCGGCGGGGGATGCGGCGGCGGAGGCGGCTGACACGGGGCAGCCGGTCCGCGGTGCCGACGGCGATGCCCGGCGGGGAACGAACTCCCGCCGGGCATCTCCATGTTGACCGTTTGAGGGCCCTTCCCCACCGGTCTTCGACGCTTTTGTTGGACAGTTGAACTGTAGGGCCCCCGAGCGGATGGAAAACCCCGCCAAGTTGGGTAAAAACGCTGTGAGCCGCGCGTACTTCGTGATTCCCTCGCTGTTGAGAGCTTCCAGCCCTCGGACCTCACGCGGAGCCGAGCCGGCGATCTCCCCCCACAAGTTCCCGCTCATCGTCCGGGTCGTCCCGGTCCACCCGTCAAGCGTGTTAGCGGAGCCTGCCCATGCTCACCAATCTCAATACGGCCTACACCGACTCCCGTGCCGCCGATCTGGCCTGGGCGTTGGGCCGGGATCCACTCCCCGCCCTGGCCGTCCTCGACCTCGAACTCGACGGCGCCGGACTCCAGCTCCGCCTGCTCGGCGCCTCCCACCAGGTGTTACTTGAGGAGGAGCACGGCACTTGCTCCGAGACCGTCGCCTGTATCCCAGGGAGCAGCACACCATTGCCGCTCGGTGTCTCCAAACGGCTCGGGGACTGGGAGTACGAATTCGCCGCGCGCGTCGAGACGCTCTCGCACGGCTCGTTCGCGGGCCGCGCGCAGGAGCTGCTCGCGCTGGTCGCCGACCATCCGAACGGGCTGGCGGGCATCTTTCCCGGCGCTCCGTACGCCTTCACCGCGATGCTGGCGCAGCGCGACGAGGGTCAGGTCCACTGGCGTACCTGGCATGCCTACCCCCAGGAGGGACAGCTCGTGGTGACGCGCACACGCGTTGGCGTGCGTATGCCTGCGGTGCTGTAGTTACACCCGTGTGGGTGACAAACCGCAATGAATTCGTGACGTAGCGTTACGGACATGATCGAGCAAGCCGCGTCCTCGCCGTCCCAGGGTGAGAAACGGCTGCCCGTGCGCGCGGATGCCGGGCGTTTCCTGATCCTCGCCGTGGTCTTCATCTGTGCCGCGTGCGGGCTGGTGTACGAGCTGGAGCTGGTCGCGCTCGCCTCGTATCTGATCGGGGACTCCGTCACCCAGGCGTCCGTCGTCCTGTCGGTGATGGTCTTCGCGATGGGCGTGGGCTCGCTGCTCGCCAAGCGGCTGCGCTGCCGGGCGGCGGTCGGCTTCGGGCTGCTGGAAGCGGCGCTCGCGCTGCTGGGCGGCTGCTCGGCGCTGGTGCTGTACGGGAGTTTCGTCTGGATGGGCGAGTCGCGGTATGCCCTGGTGGGCTTCTCGCTGGCCATCGGCATCCTCATCGGCGCCGAGATCCCGCTGCTGATGACGCTGATACAGCGGTTCTCCCGGCAGGACGCGGAAGGGACGGTCGCCGATCTGTTCGCCGCCGACTATGTGGGCGCGCTGGTCGGCGGGCTCGCCTTCCCGTTTCTGCTGCTGCCCTGGCTCGGCCAGCTCACGGGCGCGCTGCTGACGGGCGCGGTCAACGCGGTGGCGGGCGGCGCGCTGGTCCTGTGGCTCTTCCGGCGGGATCTGACGCCGCGTTCGCGCTGGCTGCTGGTGATCGTCAATGTCCTGGTCCTGTCGGTGCTGGCCACCGCGGCCGTGCTGGTCGACGACTTCGAGCGGGCGGCGCGGCGCGCGGTGTACGGCGACCGGGTGCGGGTCGCCGTCCATACGGATGTCCAGGAGGTCGTGCTCACGGGCGGCCGGGACGGACCGCTGGATCTCTATCTGGACGGGCGGCTGCGGGTCAGCGGGCGCGACGAGTTCCGCTATCACGAGGCGTTGGTGCACCCTGCGATGCGCGGGCCGCATGCGCATGTGCTGATCCTGGGCGGAGGTGACGGACTGGCCGCGCGTGAGGTCCTGCGGTACGGGAGCGTCCGCGCGGTCACGGTGGTCGAGCTGGACCCGGGAGTCGCCCGGCTGGCCCGTACGGACCCGGCGCTGGCCGCGCTGAACGGGCACGCGTACGACGATTCACGGCTGCGAGCGGTCTACGCGGACGCGTTCACCTGGCTGCGGGAGGCGCCGGAGCGTACGTATGACGTGGTGATCTCGGATCTGCCGAACCCGGGCATCACAGCCAGCACGAAGCTGTACTCGGAGGAGTTCTACGGTCTGGCCACCCGGGTGCTCACGGATCGCGGCCGGCTGGCGGTGCACGCGGGCTCGCCCACGTCCCAGCCGCGTACGTACTGGACGGTCGACGCGACACTGCGCGCGGCCGGTTTCGGTACCACTCCGTACAGCGCGACGGGCCCGCCCACCGGTTTCACGGCGGGACCCGACCGGGTGAAGGACGGCACGCCCGCGCTGTCCGACTGGGGATTCGAGCTGGCCGAACTGGGAAGCCGGCCGCAGCTCGGCCTCGCGGCGGACGCGCCTCGGCTGCGGTCCCTGGGAATGCCGCTGCTGGCGGCCGGCGCGCGGGGAGTGGAGCGTACGCGGATACCGGATCTGCCGCCGTCGACGCTGGTGCATCCGAGGTACACGGAGTGAAGCGGGGCGGGGGCGGGGTGAGGCGAGTGGTGAGGTCGGCGGTGGGGCGGGTGGTGTGACGTGTGGGGGAGCGGGCGGTGAGTCGGGCGGGGCGCCGGTGAAACCGCCTCGGCAAGAAGGCCGCTTCCGGCGCCGGGGCTGAGTAGGCTCGGTTTCCATGGAGCATGAGGTGTTCGTTCCGGTGGTGACAGAGGCTCTCCGGCAGACGCTGCGGGATCCCTCACGGGTGGCCCGCTGTGTCCCGGGGCTCCAACAGGACGCCGACGAGTCGGCGGGGCCGCTCTCCGGGCGTCTCAAGGTCCGGATCGGCGGCCATACGATCACCTATCGCGGGACGCTGACGCTCGCCGAACGGGACGGCGTCTTCACCGCCGAGGGCGAGGGCACCGAGGCCCGTGGCACGGGCTCCGCCAAGCTGACACTCGCGCTCCGGCTGGCCGAGGCGCCGGGCGGTACGACGCTCACCTTCACGGGCGGATCGCGCGCGGAGGGCCGGCTGGCGGAACTGCCCGGAGAGACGGTGACGGCGGCGGCGCACCGGCTGCTGGACCGTCTGGCGGCGCGGCTGGGCGAGCTGTCGGTCCCGTTGGAGGCGGCGGAGGCACCGCAGACGCCGGAGACGCCGGAGACGGAAGACACCTCTGGCGCAGACACCGCTGAGACCGCGAAGGCCGCTGATGCCGACCGGGACGACCGGGAGCCGGACGATGTCAACGACGTCATCGATCAGAAGGACAGCGTCGCCGAGGAGCTCGAAGACGATCTGGACGACGACGATCTGGTGGACGATGAACCGGCGGACGACGCGCTCGGTGACGGTGGGCCGGACGCCGACGGCATCAATGCCGATGACCTTGATGCCGACGACTTTGACGACGACCGCATCGATGATGAGGACGACGACGAGCTGGACGCCTCCGTCTTCGAGGTGGACGCACCGCCGTCGTCCCTCGACGGCGAGACCTTCTCCGGTGAAGGGAACTTCCTCGTTCCCGACGAGCCGCCCGCCGAGGCCGCGCAC
>NZ_FMDK01000524.1 GCF_900091995.1 Streptomyces sp. MnatMP-M17 | reverse complement strand
CCCCCCCCCAGCCGCAGTGCCGTGGCGGCCTGCCGGGCGAAGAGGGCGAGCAGATCGAGTTCACCGAGGCTGGAGCGGGCCTGCGGCGCCGGGTCGAGTACTTCCAGTACGCCGAGGACCCGGTCGCCATGGATCAGCGGCGCCGCCATCAGCGCGTCGGGCACGAACTCCGTCGACTTCGCGAAGTCACGGTCGAACGCGGCGCTGCGCGACAGATCCGCGACGATCATCGGCTCGCCCGAGGTGACGACCCAGCCCGCGATACCGCTGTCCGCCGGGAAGCGCCGTCCCACCAGGAACGCCTCGCCGCGTCCTGAGACCGCCTGGAAGACCAGCTCGTGCGCTGCCTCGTCCAGCAGGAACACCGAACTCGCCTCGGCTCCGAAGATGGCCCGGGCCACATCCACCACGGACCGCAGAAGCTCCGAGGAGAGCGGATCGACCGGATCGACGCCGGACACGGCCGACACGCCGGACACCGTGGATTCGGCGGACTCGGCGGACTCGTTCCCTGCACTGCTTTCCCTCACTGCGCACCCCTGGCGGCGACTTCGACGTTTGCTGCGGAAAGGTAGAGAGCGGTCTTGAGCTGAAAGGTGGTCATCCGGCGGTGCGCGGAGAGGATCCGCGCGCACAGGCCCGCGATGTACGGCGTCGCGAAGCTGTTGCCCGTCGTCCGCATCGTGGTGCCGCCGAGCCAGGCGACCCGTACGTCCTGGCCCGGCGCGAAGAACTCCACGGGAGGGCGCGGATTGTAGAGATAGAGTTCCGGATCGCTCTCGCGGTGGCTGCCGACCGAGATGACGGAGGCGAACCGCCACGGGAAGCTCTCCACCGGCGTGTTGTGGGCCGAGGCCACGATCACGGTCCTGCGGAAGTACGCCTCGTCGGCGAGGGCGTGCAGCTCCGGCGCGAAGCGCGTACGGGTGGTGGAGAGGCTCAGATTGATCACGTCGAAGCCCTGGCGGACGGCCCAGCGCAGACCGGCGAGCATGATGTCACCGGTTCCGGAGAAGCCCTTGCCCAGCACCCGGACGCTGTACAGCTCGCACTCGGGCGCCGTGGCGCGGATGATTCCCGCGCAGGCCGTGCCGTGTCCGCAGGCGTCGCCGCTCTCGGTGCGCTCCACGGTGATCCCGTCGGAGCCCTGGACGACGGCCCAGGCGCCGTCGACGGCGCCGATCAGCGGATGGTCCCGCTCCACACCGGAGTCGACGACACACACCTTGATCCCGCGCCCCCGGGCATCGGCCCAGGTGGACGGTGCGGGCATGGCCGGCGCGTCGGCGGTGACCCGGACATCCCGCGGGCCTTCGCCGCGCAGACTCCAGACCAGGCCGGGACGGTGCGCCGTCCCGGCGTCGCCCGTTCCGGCACCGGCCGTCGTGCGGCTTCCCGGGCTCTCGCCGTACCGGTCGCCGGTCCCGCCGTAGCTGTCGCTCATACCGACTCCGCCGTTCGCGCGGCCCGGCGCAGACCGGGCAGATGCTTCTTCGTCGCGAACCGTTCGCGCGCCAGCTCCGCGGCCTCCCGTGCCTCCGGCCGGCGGCCGAGCCGTCCCAGCACCTCGGCGCGGTCCAGCAGGGCGACCGCCTGGACGACCGGTGAATCGGTCGCGTCGGCGGCGCTCACGGCGCGTGCGGACAGCGCCAGGGCCTCCTCGGCGTGCTCCCGCGCGGCGTGGATACGGGCGAGGACGCCGTAGAGATCGGCCGCGTCGGAGCGAGGCAGATCGGTGGCAGCCGTGGCGGTGGACGTGGCGGTGGACGTGGATGTGGCGGTGGTGGAGTGTGAGGCGAGACGCTCCTCGGCCTCGTCCACGCGGCCCGCGTCCAGCAGTACGCGCGCGGCCTCGCGGGTCACCGTTCCGAGCAGTCCGCCGGCCCCGAGCCCGCGTCCGGCCTCGGCCGCCTCGTCCAGCAGATCGAGTGCCCGGTCGTCCCGGCCCGCGAGCGATTCCACCGCCGCCGCGAACATGGGCACCACCACAGCGCCCTCGGCATAGCCGAGTTCGGCGGCGATCCTGCGGGCGCCGGTGAGCCGGGCACGGGCCTCGTCCCACTGTTCGCGCAGGGCGACGAGGACCGCGAGCGGACAGTTGAGCGTCAGTTGTACGGTCGGCCGCGGGCCGCCGTGTTCGGCCAGCAGTTCGCAGCCGCGCGTCAGCGCCGTGGGCACCGGCTCGGGCCCTCGCCACAGCGAGACACCGATGGCGCCGAGTGCGAGGGCGCGCTCCGGTTCGGCGTCGTGGCGCACCGCGTGGTCGAGAGCGCGGGTGAGCAGGGCGTCGGCCTGGCCGTGCCGGCCCTGGAGCTGGCGTTCCTGCGCCATCCGGATACATGCCCTGGCCTGGCCCAGTTCATCGCCGGCCCGCTCGAACACGGGCAGGGTGAGCCGGGCCGTCTCCGCGATGTCTCCGGGCATATCGGCGGGAGGCGCGGCTGCCAGCGCGAGCCGGGCGTGGGCCGCTTCCACGGCCGGGATGTCCGCCGTGCCCGTACTTCCGTCGCCTACCCGGGAGTTGTCGAGCACGGCGAGCAGCAGTCCACGGCCTTCGTCGGTCCGGCCGGTGGCGAGCCGTACCTCGCCCAGGCGCCGTGCGGCCTCGGCCCACTCGGGCTCCGTCCCTGACCGTGTCTCCGTTCCCGCTCCCGCTCCCGCTCCCGTTTCCGTTCCCGTCGAGAGTTCCACCGCCCGTGCGAGCAGCGTGCCGGCCCAGGCGAGATCGGAACGGGCGAGTGCCCGTGAGCCGGCCGCGATGAGCAACCGGGTGGCGCGGCGGCGCAGTTGTTCCGTACGGGCGTCGAGTACGCCGAGCTCCGCGCGGTAGCGGAAGGCGCGCTCCAGATGGCCCGCCACGGCCGCGTCCCGCTCGGGAGACGGGCGCTCGGGAGACGCGTGCAGGGAAGTCGCGTGCCGGGAAGCGCCGCTCTCACCGTCCGTCCGGGCCGGCAGTACCTCGGCGGCGTGCTCGTGCCGCTCGGCTCGGACCCGTTTGGCCATGGACTCGTAGGTGATCTCGTGCACGATGACATTGCTGAACCGGAGCGAAGTGCGGCCGGAGGCGGTCCGTCCCACCGGCTGCACCAGACGACGTCGGCAGAGCCGCGTCAGCGCCGAGCGGACAGGCTCCTCCGGACGGCCGTCCGTACTCGTGCCTGCCCCCGCGCCCGCCGAACCGCCGTACAGCGGGCCGCCAGGCGCGCCCTCCGGACAGACGGCCGCGAGCGCGGTCAGATCGTCGGCGGTGAACTCCCGTCCCACGACGGCCGCGAGGTCGAGCACGGCCCGCTCCGGGCCGCCGAGCGCGTCGATACGCGCCCCGAGCAGCGCCTGGAGCGTGGGCGGCAGATCGCCGCGGCCGTCGGCGCCGTACGCGGACTCCGGCTCCGAGACAGTGGCGAGAAGCTGCTCCAGATAGAACGGATTGCCACCGGCGGCCTCCAGGACTCGGGCGGGCACCGCGCTGCCGTCCTCACCGGCCCAGTGGGCGCTCACCTCGGTCAGCGCGAGAGCCACCGTCTCGGACTCGGCCGGCGTCAGCCGCGGCAGCATCAGCGCACGGGAGCGCAGCCGGCCGCTGCCCCAGCCGGGCCGCCGGTCGAGCAGATCAGGACGGGCCAGACAGACGAACAGCACGGCGGACAGATCCAGTTCCTCGACCAGACGGTCGAGTACGTCGAGCAGCGGATCGCTCGCCCAGTGGCAGTCGTCGATCACCACGACGACAGTCCGGTGCCGGGAGAGAACGGTCAGCAGAGCGACCACGGCGGCGCATGTCTCGCCGACCGAGGGATTGGGAGTGCCGTCCTTCAGCAGACCGGCCGCCAGCACCTCCAACGCGGTGCTCCACACGGCGCGTTCGGCCGGATCGGTGGGCTCGTCGGTCCCGGTTCCAGTCCCCGTACCGGTCCCTGTCCCGGCGCTCGGGCCCAGGAGCGCGGCGACCGCCTCGGCCAGCGGCGCGAGGCTGCCGTGGTCCCCGTACGGGCGACAGCGTCCCGAGCCGAGGACCACCGACGACGCCGCGCGTTCACGCCACTCGTGCAGCAGACGCGTCTTGCCCATCCCCGCGTCGCCGTAGACGGTGACCAGATACGAGCCATGGCCGTCGGACACATCGGCGAGCGCCAGGCCCAGTTCCGTCAGCTCCCGCTCGCGCCCGACGAACGGCACGTCGAAGCGGCGCAGCAGCTCCGGCGCGTCCTCGCCGATGCCACAGAGCCGATAGGCGGTGAACGGACCGGCCTTGCCCTTCAGCGTCAGCGGACCGACGCTCTCCGTCCGTGCGCCCGCTCCGGCCGCGAGCCGTGTCTCCGGGCCGATCAGAATCTCACCGGGCGAGGCGTGCTGTTCGAGCCGAGCGGCGATATTGACCGTCTCGCCCGAGACAAGGGCCTGACGGGCACTGACATCCGTACCGCTCACCACAGGGCCCGAGTTGACACCGATCCTGACGCGGAGCCGGATCCCGAGCGACGGTTCGAGCTCCGTGTCGTTCAGCTCCTCCACCGCGTCCAGCATGGCGAGCGCGGCGGTGAGTGCCCGCAGGGCGTCGTCCTCGTGCATCTCGGGGATGCCGAAGACGGCCATCACCGCGTCACCGATGAACTTCTCCACGGTGCCGCCGAACTCCTCCAGCCGGGCCCGCATCAGCCCGAAGTACCGAAGAGTCACAGCGCGCAGAGCCTCGGGATCCAGCGTCCCCGACAGCGCGGTCGAGCCGACGAGATCGCAGAAGACGACGGTCACCGTCCTCCGCTCCTCGGCCTGCGCGGCCGGGCGTGCGGCGACGGTCGTTCCGCAGAGCGGGCAGAACCGCGCGCTCTGCGGCAGCAGGCCTTCGCACGAGGCACACCGCATGGATCGTTGTCCTTTCGGCCCTGGGAGGTAGACAGCGGAACTGGGCGGGAGACATCAGAAGAGGGCGCCGCCGGCGATCTCGCTGTGTGCCTGGACCTCGGGGCCCACCTCGTCAAGGCGTGCCTTGATGTCCAGCAGCAGAAAGACCTCGTCCGGAGTGAGACCGCGGAGCACCTGGCGCTGTTCGTCGGTGAGTTCGGAGAGCGGGAAACCGTGCTCTTCGAGGGCGGCCAGCGCGTCGGGCGCGGGCCGGGCGGGCCGGTCGGGGCGAGGGCCTTCGGGCTCGTTCATGGCGTGTCCGTTCCTGCCGTGGGGCCGTACGGGCGCGGTGCGGTAGGTGCGTCACGGTCGACGCATCCGAACAGCTCGATGAGCGCGTCCAGGGTGTGCAGCCCGCTGACGGTGACAGCGGAGCTCAAGGAGGAGCTCAGCGGCAGCCGGTCGAGCAGGGCGAAGAGGTCTGCCGCGTGCCCGGTGTCCAGACCGGCGTGCTCGCGGACGGTGGTGACGGCCGCCTCGGGCAGACCGGTCAGGGAGACGATGCGGTCCGCCAGCCAGGGCGCGGGAGCACCGGCCTCCAGGACCGCGATATAGCCGAGTAACACCACCGGATGGTGGTACTCGATCCAGTACTGCTGCGCACCCACGAGACGGGCGACAGCGGGCTGGGGGAGTGTGGTGAGAAGCGTCTCCGGATCTCCCCCGAGGGCGGCGAAGTCGGCCAGCAGCCAACTGTCGTGTCCGCGCTCCTCGCTGATGTGCTTCCGGAGATAGTCCGCCAGCGGTGCGGCGATCCGGTCGCGTCGGCCGAGTTCGGCGCAGCGCGCCGCCGCACGCTCCATCAGCGGCACGGACGCCCGGATCACGCCGTGCATGGCCCGTACGTAGACGGCGTACCGCTCCCGGAGTCCGGGCGCACGCCACAGCCGGGCGGTCGACGCGCCGAGCGCCGGAGCGGTGAGCGCGAGCCTGGCCCGTAGCGCCTGTCCGGCGAGAACGGCGGTGCCCGCGTCGGTTTTCGGGTACGCAGCCGTTCTCATCGCGGCGTCTCCCGCCCACCGAGGGCCACCAGGTCGGCGTGGCGGGGGCTGCCATGGCGTCGTACGAGCGCTACCGGGCCCGCCTCGGACTGGAGCCGGGCCGCGTGCCGGTCGAGCAGCGCGCCCGCGGCTCCGGAGGCGGCCTGGTGCGCGATGGCCAGGGCCTCGGGATGCTCGCCGAGCCGTCGGCAGCCCGCGCAGTAGCCGCTTTCGGGGG
>NZ_FMDK01000197.1 GCF_900091995.1 Streptomyces sp. MnatMP-M17 | reverse complement strand
CTGGCAGGAGGATCCGGTCGACTTCCTCTCCGCCGCCGCGGGCGAGTTCGAGACGTCCGGTGTGGTGCTCTCGGCCCGCCGCGCGCTCGCCAGCGTCGAGGGCGACTCCCCGGCGCTCTTCATCGGCGTACAGCTCTCGTCCTGGGAGGCCGCCGACCGCAACGCGCCACTGGACGCGCTCGGCCGCGCGCTGGGCCGGGTCGCGGTGGGCTGGCCCGTCAACCTCATCCTGCTGGACGTGGCCCAGGATCCGGTCGGCGACTATCTGCTGGCCAAGGTGAGGCCGTTCTACCAGCGGGCATAGACACCAGGCGTCAAGGCTGTGTCAGGACCGCCGCCTAAGCTGGTTTGATGGCTGGGCCCCCGCGGCGTGTCCGGACGGGCCTTCCCGCACGGGGGCCGACGGGCTTCGGGGGGCTGGTCGAATGGTGGATCGAAGAGGGGCGGGACCCAGAGTGAGCGCGTCAGGCACCGCGGCGGCCGGGCAGGTCGAGCAGATGCTGCGCCAGGTGACGCCAGGACGCTACGACGCGTACGAGGCGCTCCTCCAGGCCCTCGCCGACGACAGCGTCTGGATGCTGCTCTGGCACGGCCGGGCCGGTTCGCCGGACGCCCAGTACGGCAACATGGAGGTCGACGGGCTCGGGTACGCGCCGTGCGTCACCTCCGCCCAGGAGCTCTCCGTCAGCGGCTGGACCCGGGCGCACGAAGTGGTCACCGGCCGTGACATCGCCCGTGCGCTCTATCCCGACCGCTGGGGCATCTGGCTCAATCCGCACGCGCCCGGGGGCGGAGTCGGTATCCCCTGGCTCGATCTGCGCCGGATCGCCACCGGACTCGACCGGATGCCCGCGGGACCGCTGCGGCTGTCCGAACCGGCCATCGCACTGCCGCAGTTCTACGCCCTGCTCACCCAGAACGCCCATCGCACGCCCGCGGTCCGCTCGCTGCGCCGCGCCTGGGTGCAGCCGGCGCTCGGCGTGCCGTATCTGACGATCGGCCTCGATCTGTACGACACGAGCCCGGCGTCCGTCGATTCCGTACGCGCGATGATGCGGCAGTCGATCACCGCGGTGCCGGACGGACTGCCGGTCTCGACCGTGGCGATGTCCGACGAGTACGACCCGGTGACGATGTGGCTACGGGCCAACTCGCGTCCGTTCTACGACCGCGAGGCGCACGCGGGACCGGCGCCCACCTCGGGTTATGGCTATCCGCCGCCCGCTTCTCACGCGTACTGAGCGCCACGGCGCGGAGGATGGCACGGAGGATATGGATGCTCCGGTTCCGCCGCATATCAGGCGAGTTGAGCCACATATCCGATCTGGTGGAATAGCGGCTGAGTTGGTCCGCTGAGACGAGCGGACCGTCCGGATAACGGAACACCTCTACCCGCATCACGTTTGAGCAAACATTCCCCGTTGGGACTGGCGGGTGATCGCGAAGTGGCTGAAGACTCCGGGGAGCAGGTGGTCTCGGCCTAGTGTGCGATGCGCTGACAGAAGCAGTTCCCGCCACAGGGGGACCACGTGCGTCATGTGATGTGAAAGTGCCGCTACAGCGGCGGTCATGGGCCGGCCACCGTCGGCCGAGAGGGGTCTCCAGCGCAATGACGGCACCTATCGAGACCACCGGGTCGGCGGCGACAGCGCAGCCGGAAGCGGTCCTGGAGGGCGCCGGGGGCAAGCAGATCGAAGGCCGTTCGCTCGGCCGGATCGCGTGGACGCGTTTCAAGCGGGACAAGGTCGCCGTAGCGGGCGGCGTCATCGTGATCCTGCTGGTTCTTGTCGCCGTACTGTCCAAGCCGATCCAGGCGGTGTTCGGTCTCGACCCCAACGCCTTCAACCAGGATCTGGTGGATCCGACGCTGCTGGCGCCCAAGGGCGGCTTCGGCGGTATGAGCTGGGACCACCCGCTGGGCGTGGAACCGCAGACCGGGCGTGACATTCTGGCCCGTATCATCGAGGGCTCATGGGTCTCCCTGGTGGTCGCGGCCGGATCGACGTTGCTCTCGGTCGTCATCGGCGTCGTGATGGGCGTCGTGGCGGGTTTCTACGGCGGCTGGGTGGACAGTGCCATCAGCCGCATGATGGACACCTTCCTCGCCTTCCCGCTACTGCTTTTCGCGATCTCGATCTCCGCGTCGCTCCAGGGCAGCGCGTTCGGTCTTGAGGGGCTTCCGCTCCGTATCGCCGTACTGATCTTTGTGATCGGCTTCTTCAGCTGGCCGTACATCGGCCGGATCGTGCGCGCGCAGACGCTCAGCCTGCGCGAGCGGGAGTTTGTCGAGGCGGCTCGGTCGCTGGGCGCGCGAGGACCGTTCATCCTGTTCCGGGAGCTGCTGCCGAACCTGGTCGCGCCGATCCTCGTGTACTCCACCCTGCTGATCCCCACCAACATCCTCTTCGAGGCTTCTCTGAGCTTCCTGGGTGTGGGTATCGCGCCGCCACAGGCTTCCTGGGGCGGAATGCTGTCCACCGCGGTCGATCTCTACCAGGTCGACCCGATGTTCATGATCATCCCCGGTATGGCGATCTTCATCACCGTGCTGGCATTCAATCTGCTTGGGGACGGGCTGCGTGACGCACTCGACCCCCGTGGCAAGTAATAGCGGCCCTGCCGCATCGGTCAATCGAGGGGGCTTTCCTCAGGATGAACAGCAGAAAGACGGCAGCGGCCATCGCCGTGACGCTGGCCATGGCGCTCGGTGCGAGTGCCTGTGGCAGCTCCGACAAGGACAGTGACGGCAACAAGGGTGGCGGCAGCAGCGCCAAGGCCGATGCCGCGATGTCGGGCATTGTCAACACGACCGACAAGAAGGGGGGAACGGTCGTCTTCGAGCACTCCAGCGGCCCGGACTCCCTGGACCCGGGCAACACGTACTACGGCTGGGTGCAGAACTTCTCCCGCCTGTACGGCCGTACCCTGGTCACCTTCAAGCCGGCCGCCGGCAAGGAAGGCCTTGAGGTCGTCCCCGACCTCGCGACCTCGCTCGGCAAGGCCAGCCCCGACGCCAAGACCTGGACGTACACGCTCCGCAAGGGCGTGAAGTTCCAGGACGGCACCGAGGTCACCTCGAAGGACGTCAAGTACGCGATCGAGCGCAGCAACTTCGCGCCCGAGGCGCTCTCCAACGGTCCGACGTACTTCAAGTCGTACCTCGTGGGCGGCGACAAGTACAAGGGTCCCTACAAGGACAAGTCCCCCGAGGGTCTGAAGTCCATCGAGACCCCGGACGACTACACGATCACGTTCAAGCTGAACAAGCCGTTCGCGGACATGGACTACCTGGCCACCTTCTCGCAGACCGCTCCGGTCCCGCAGAAGGCCGACAAGGGTGCCGAGTACGTCCAGAACATCGTGTCCTCCGGCCCGTACAAGTTCGACTCGTACAACGAGAGCACCGGCGCCACGCTCTCCCGCAACCCCGAGTGGGACCAGGCCAGCGACCCGATCCGCAAGGCGCTGCCGGACAAGATCGAGCTGAAGCTCAACATCAACGCGACGACGATCGATGAGCACCTGCTCAACGACACGATCACCGCGGACGCCGGCGGCACCGGTCTCCAGTCCAAGACGCAGCCGAAGGTGCTCGTCAAGGCCGACGAGAAGGCCAAGACGGACAACCCGTACGCGGGCGCGCTGTCGTACCTGGCGATGAACGTCAACGTGAAGCCGTTCGACAACGTCGACTGCCGCAAGGCCGTTCAGTACGCGGTGGACAAGGCCGGTGCGGTCAACTCCATCGGTGGCTCGGTCAAGGGCGACCCGGCCAGCACGCTGATCCCGCCGTCGGTGAGCGGTTACAAGAAGTTCGACCTGTACGCGACGCCGGGCAACAAGGGCGACGAGGCCAAGTCCAAGGCCGCGCTGACGGCCTGTGGCAAGCCGGGCGGCTTCAAGACCACGCTGACGGCCCGTGCGGACCGTCCCGACGAGGTCACCGTGGCCACCCAGATCCAGGAGAGCCTGAAGAAGGTCGGCATCACGGCGGACATCAAGACGTTCCCGTCCGACAAGTACTTCACGGACTTCGCCGGTGTGCCGGCCTGGGTCCACAAGAACAACGCGGGCCTCATGATGATGGCCTGGGGTGCCGACTGGCCCAGTGGATTCGGCTTCCTCGACCAGATCGTGAACGGTTCGGCCATCAAGCCCTCCGGTGGCACGAACCTGATGGAGCTGAACGACCCGAAGATCAACAAGGCGCTGTCGGACGGCATCGGCACCGTTGACCCGGCCGCCCGCACGGCTGCCTGGGGCGAGGTCGACCAGCTCGTCATGGAGAACGCCTCGGTCGTCCCGCTCTTCTACCGCAAGAACCTGCTCTACCGGCCCGCGTCCGCGGCCAACGTCACGGTCACCGAGGCCTACCTCGGCATGTACGACTACACGCTGCTGACCTCGGCCAAGTGACACCGGTGGCACCGGGAAGCCCCGGTGCCACCCCGTAACACCTGTAACACCTGACACATCAAAACAGCACCCCCCGAAAGGCAGGTGAAGGTGCCGGGCCGTCCTGGCGTACCCCGTCAGGACGGCCCGGCACCAAACGGCTGTGGCTGCGTACATCATCCGACGCGTCTTCGCCGCGGTGTTGCTGCTGCTGGTGGTCAGCGCAGTCACGTTCGCGATCTTCTTCCTTGTGCCCCGCCTCGGCGGGCAGACGACTGACTCGCTGGCCGCCCAGTACATCGGCAAGAGTCCCAGCCCGGACGCCATCGCCGCTGTCAAGAAGAACCTGGGGCTCGACCAGCCCCTCTACCTTCAGTACTGGGACTTCATCAAGTCCATCGTGGTCGGCGCCGAGTACAACTTCGGCCCCAATCCCTCGGTCTGTCATGTGCCGTGCTTCGGCTACTCGTTCAAGACACATGTCGAGATCTGGCCCCAGATAGTCGACCGCGTGCCGGTGACCCTGTCGCTGGCCGTCGGTGCGGCGGTCCTCTGGGTGCTCTCCGGTGTCGCGATCGGTGTGCTCTCCGCGCTCAAGCGGGGCTCCATCTTCGACCGGCTCGCCATGGGCGTCGCCCTCGCCGGTGTCTCGCTGCCGATGTTCTTCACCGGTCTGGTCTCCCTCGCCCTGTTCAGCTTCCACTGGACGATCTGGGACAACCTCCACTTCGTACCGTTCACCGAGAATCCCGGTGAATGGGCCTGGAACCTGATTCTTCCCTGGTGCACGCTCGCCTTCCTCTACTCGGCGCTCTACGCACGGCTCACCCGTGCCGGAATGCTGGAGACGATGGGCGAGGACTACATCAGAACCGCGCGGGCGAAGGGACTTCGGGAGAGCAAGGTCGTCGTCAAGCACGGCCTGCGCGCGGCGCTGACGCCGCTCGTCACCATCTTCGGCATGGACTTCGCGCTGCTGCTCGGTGGCGCGGTCATCACCGAGAACGTCTTCTCCTTCCAGGGCATGGGCGCCTACGCCATCCTGGGCGTGAAGCAGAGCGACCTGCCCATCGTGATGGGTGTGACGCTGGTCGCCGCCTTCTTCATCGTTGTCTGCAACCTGCTGGTGGACCTTGTGTACGCCGCGATCGACCCCCGGGTGAGGCTCTCATGAGCGACGTACAGAAGGACGTACAGAAGACGGGCGCGGAGAAGGCCACCACGGGTACGGGTTCCGCCGAGGGCGCCGCGGAGAAGTTCCTCTCCGTGCGCGATCTGCGGATCCACTTCGACACCGACGACGGTCTGGTCAAGTCCGTCGACGGCGTCAGCTTCGATCTGAAGGCCGGCCAGACTCTCGGTATCGTCGGTGAGTCCGGCTCGGGCAAGTCCGTGACCTCGCTGGGCATCATGGGGCTGCACAACTCCGAGCGGGCCAGGATCTCCGGTGAGATCTGGCTGGACGGCGAGGAGCTGATCGGCGCCGGTCCCGAGCGCGTGCGTGAGCTGCGCGGCCAGAAGATGGCGATGATCTTCCAGGACCCGCTCTCCGCGCTGCATCCGTACTACAGCATCGGCGCGCAGATCGTGGAGGCGTACCGCGTCCACAACGCGGTGGACAAGAAGACCGCCAAGAAGCGGGCCGTCGAGATGCTCGACCGGGTCGGCATTCCCGAGCCCGCGCGGCGCTACGACGACTATCCGCACCAGTTCTCCGGCGGTATGCGTCAGCGCGCGATGATCGCGATGGCGCTGGTCAACAATCCGCAGCTGCTGATCGCCGACGAGCCGACGACCGCCCTGGACGTCACCGTCCAGGCGCAGATCCTCGACCTCATCCGGGATCTCCAGAAGGAGTTCCACTCGGCCGTCGTCATCATCACCCACGACCTGGGCGTCGTCGCCGAGATCGCGGACGAACTGCTGGTGATGTACGCGGGACGCTGTATCGAGCGCGGCACCGCGGAGAAGGTCTTCTACCAGCCGCAGCACCCGTACACCTGGGGCCTGCTGGGCTCGATGCCGCGTATCGACCGGGAGCAGACCGACCGGCTGGTGCCGGTCAAGGGAACGCCGCCCAGCCTGATCAACGTCCCGTCCGGCTGCGCCTTCCATCCGCGCTGCCCGTACGCGGACGTCCCCAAGGACAACATCACCCGCACCGAGCGTCCCGAGCTGCGGCAGATCACCGACGGGCACTTCTCCGCCTGCCATATGTCGCCGGCGGAGCGGGAACAGATCTGGACCGAAGAGATTGCGCCGAAGCTGTGACTGATCCGAGCAAAAAGATTCCCGAGCAGGAGGCGGGCCAGGGACCGGACGGTTCCGGCCCCGAGCCGCTCCTCAAGGTCACCGGCCTGGCCAAGCACTTCCCGATCACCAAGGGAGTGCTCAAGCGCAAGGTCGGCGCGGTCAAGGCGGTCGACGGTCTCTCCTTCGACGTCCGCCCGGGCGAGACCCTCGGTGTGGTCGGCGAGTCCGGCTGCGGCAAGTCGACGATGGGCCGGCTGATCACGCGGCTGCTCGAACCGACCGGCGGCAAGGTCGAGTTCGAGGGCCGGGACATCACGCATCTGTCGGCGGGCGCCCTGCGGCCGATGCGCCGTGATGTCCAGATGATCTTCCAGGACCCGTACGGCTCGCTGAACCCGCGCCACACCGTCGGCGGAATCATCGCCACTCCCTTCAAGCTCCAGGGCATCGAGCCCGAGGGCGGTGTGAAGAAGGAGGTCCAGCGGCTGCTGGAGCTGGTGGGCCTCAGCCCCGAGCACTACAACCGCTATCCGCACGAGTTCTCCGGCGGCCAGCGGCAGCGCATCGGTATCGCGCGGGCGCTGGCGCTCAACCCGAAGCTGGTCGTGGCCGACGAGCCGGTCTCGGCGCTGGACGTGTCGATCCAGGCCCAGGTGGTGAACCTGCTGGACGACCTCCAGGAGGAGCTGGGCCTGACCTATGTGATCATCGCGCACGACCTCTCGGTCATCCGCCATGTGTCGGACCGGATCGCGGTGATGTACCTCGGCAAGATCGTGGAGCTGGCGGACCGTTCGTCGCTGTACGCGTCGCCGAAGCACCCGTACACCAAGGCGCTGCTCTCCGCGGTGCCGGTGCCGGACCCGAGCAGGCGCGGAGCGAAGAGCGACCGGATCCTGCTCAAGGGCGATGTGCCGTCGCCGATCAATCCGCCGAGCGGCTGCCGCTTCCACACGCGGTGCTGGAAGGCGACGGAGATCTGCAAGACCACCGAGCCGCCGCTGATCCAGCTCGCGCCGGGCCACCAGGCGGCCTGCCACCACCCGGAGAACGCGGCCGACCAGCATCCGCAGGACACGGTGTCGGTGGCGTCGCGCGAGACGATCGAGCTGGCGGATGTGTCGGGCACGGGCACGGAGACGCCGGCCGCGGAGGCGTCGGCCGCGGGCGAGCCTTCGTCGGAGGCCGGACCCAAGGAGTAACGCGTACGCAGGGCCGGCCGGCCTCTGGTCCCTACGGGGCCGGAGGCCGGCGGCGTTTCGGGCTCTTCTGTGTCACGCCGGAGTTCGCACGCTTGTAACCTTCGTAAGCTACCGCTTAGTACAGCCCCCTTGTAGGGTTGTCTTCCATGGCACAGGCATCCATCGCGTCCATCGGGGACAGCGAGTTCGACCGCGGCACGGCTCTGATCCCGCGTGAACCGGGCGTCTACGACGCGACGCTCTCCCCGGGCTGGACGATCATGAACGTCCTCAACGGCGGCTATCTGCTGGCACTGATCGGCCGCGCGCTCGGCGACACCCTTCCGCACACGGACCCGTTCGCCGTCTCGGCGCACTACCTCACACCGTCGACGCCCGGTCCCGCCGTGGTGCGTACGGAGGCCGTACGGACCGGCCGTACGCTCTCCACCGGCCAGGCGTCCCTCTTCCAGACCGCCGAGGACGGCACCGAGGTCGAGCGGATCAGGGTGCTCGCCTCGTACGGCGATCTGGACGCGCTGCCCGACGATGTGCGGACGGCGGCGAAGCCGCCCGCGATACCGCCATTGGAGCGCTGTGTCAGCTCCGCCGACGGCCCGCCGCCGCCCGGCGACTTCGCGATGATCGACCGGCTCGACCTGCGCCTTGACCCGGCGACGGTCGGCTGGGCCGTCGGCGCGCCGTCCGGGCTGGGCGAGATGCGCGGCTGGTTCCAGTTCGCGGACGGCCGGGACAGCGATCCGCTCGCACTGCTGCTGGTCGTGGACGCGCTGCCGCCGACCGCGTTCGAGATGGGCCTCAAGGGCTGGACCCCGACGGTCGAACTGACCACCCATGTCCGCTGCCGCCCGGCGCCGGGCCCGCTCCGGGTCGCCCTCACCACCCGTAACCTCGCCGGCGGCTTCCTTGAGGAGGACGCGGAGATCTGGGACAGCGCGGACCGTCTGGTGGCGCAGTCCCGCCAACTCGCCCGCGCGCCGCGGGACTGACGGCCCGGCGGATCATGGCCCGGCCGGGCGGCGGTGTGCGCCGTGGGCGGCGGGCCGGTGCGGACCGGGCGCGTGTGCGGCTTCCGTGACTCGTAGAATCGAGTCCACCATGGCTTACCTCGACCACGCCGCGACCACTCCGATGCTGCCGGAGGCGATCGAGGCGATGACCGCCCAGTTCGGCCTCGCCGGCAACGCCTCCTCGCTCCATGCCGCCGGCCGCCGGGCCCGTCGTACCGTCGAGGAGGCCCGCGAGACGCTCGCGGAGGCCCTCGGCGCACGGCCGAGCGAGGTGGTCTTCACCTCCGGCGGCACCGAGGCCGACAATCTCGCCGTGAAGGGCCTGTACTGGTCCCGCCGCGACGCCGATCCGGCCAGGACCAGAGTGCTGGCCAGCCCGGTGGAGCACCATGCCGTCCTCGACGCCGTGAACTGGCTCGGTGAGCACGAGGGCGCGACCGTTGAATATCTGCCGGTCGACTCCTACGGACGGGTGCTGCCCGGGACACTGCGCGAGGCGATCGCGCGCAATCCCGGGGATGTCGCCCTCGCCACCGTCATGTGGGCCAACAATGAGATCGGCACCATCCTGCCGGTGCCTGAACTGGCCGAGGTGGCGGCGGAGTTCGGGATTCCGCTGCACTCCGACGCCGTCCAGGCCTTCGGCCAGACGGAGCTGGACTTCGGTGCCTCGGGACTCGCCGCGATGACCGTCTCCGGACACAAGATCGGCGGCCCGTACGGCATCGGCGCCCTGCTGCTGGGCCGTGAGTACACCCCCGTACCCGTGCTGCACGGCGGTGGTCAGGAGCGGCACGTACGCTCGGGCACCCTCGATGTCCCGGCGATCGCCGCCTTCGCCGTGGCGGGCCGGCTCGCCGCCGAACGGCGCGAGCAATTCGCCCACGACATCGGCGCCCTGCGGGACGAACTGATCGACGCCGTACGGACGGCTGTGCCCGACGCCGTCCTCGGCGGCGATCCCGGCCACCGCCTTCCCGCCAACGCGCACTTCAGCTTCCCGGGCTGCGAGGGCGACTCGCTGCTCCTGCTGCTCGACGCCCAGGGCATCGAGTGCTCGACGGGCTCCGCCTGCACGGCGGGTGTGGCGCAGCCCAGCCATGTCCTGCTCGCCACCGGCTGCGATCCCGATCTGGCCAGAGGCACGCTGCGCTTCTCGCTCGGCCACACCTCCACCAGCCAGGATGTGGAGGCGGTGGCGAAGGCCATCGGCCCGGCCGTCGACCGGGCCAGAAGCGCCGGGCTCAGCTGAGAAGCCTCCGTGGGGCTCGGCGCCTCCGTGGGGCCCGGCGCCTGCGCCTGTGGGGCCCGGGCGCCTGCGCCTCAGGCCGCGCCCGGCTGCGCCTTCTCCGTGTCCGTGCCCGCTTCCCGTACCAGCTCCATATAGCGGTCCCAGTCCCAGTACGGCCCCGGATCCGTGTGGTCCGTGCCCGGGACCTCCACATGGCCGATGATGTGCTCCCGGTCCACCGGGATCTCGTACCGCGCGCAGATCCCGGCGGTCAGCCGTGCCGACGAGCGGTACATCGCGTCAGTGAAGGACGACTTCCGGTCCACCCATCCCTCGTGCTCGATGCCTATCGACCGCTCGTTGTAGGCGCGATTGCCCGCGTGATACGCCACATCCAGCTCGCGGATCATCTGCGCCACATGGCCGTCCTTGCGCACCACATAGTGCGAGGCGGCGCCATGGGCCGGATCCCGGAAGACCTTGAGCGCCACCTGATAGCTGCCCTGGACGACATGGATCACCACACGGTCCACCACATAGTCGTCGGGCCTGTCCGCCCGGCGCCAGTTCGCCGGAGAGGCCGCTATCCACTGCGCACGCGCGTAATCCAGCTCACCTTCCGTGCGCGGCTTGTCGATGCCCGGCACCCGCCACCACAGACGCGAGACCTTCTCGTGTGCCAGCACGCCGCCGCCGAGCAGCGCCGCCGCGCCGCCGATCAGCACCGTCCTGCGATTGATCTCGCCGGAATCCGCGGCCCCGCGATGGCGCCCGCGGGCCACGCGATGGCGTCCGCAGCCGCCCACGCCCCCGGCCGTGCCCGGTGTTTTCTCGCCCATGTGATCGTCAACGCAAACCAGGGCGACTCCGGTTCCCGTCGGGCCGTACTCTGGGAAGGCTATGACTCAGAATCCTCAGCGCCCACTCCGTGTGCTCGCCGCCATGTCGGGCGGCGTGGACTCCGCCGTCGCCGCCGCCCGTGCCGCCGAGGCGGGCCACGACGTCACCGGAGTACATCTGGCGCTCTCCGCGAATCCGCAGTCCTTCCGTACGGGCGCGCGCGGCTGCTGCACCATCGAGGACTCCCGTGACGCGCGCCGCGCCGCCGATGTGATCGGTATCCCGTTCTACGTCTGGGATCTCGCCGAACGCTTCCGTGAGGACGTGGTCGACGACTTCGTCGCGGAGTACGAGGCCGGCCGTACGCCCAATCCCTGTCTGCGCTGCAACGAGAAGATCAAGTTCGCGGCGCTGCTCGACAAGGCGCTCGCCCTCGGCTTCGACGCCGTGTGCACGGGCCATTACGCGACGGTCGTCATCGGCGAGGACGGCACCCGGGAGCTGCACCGCGCCAGCGACATGGCCAAGGACCAGTCGTATGTCCTCGGAGTGCTGGACGAGCGGCAGCTCGCGCACGCCATGTTCCCGCTCGGTGACACCCTCACCACCAAGGACGAGATCCGCGCGGAGGCCGAGCGCCGTGGTCTGGCCGTGGCGAAGAAGCCCGACAGCCATGACATCTGCTTCATCGCTGATGGTGACACCCAGGGCTTCCTCGCGAAGCGTCTGGGCCGGGCCGAGGGCGACATCGTGGACGAGTCCGGTACGAAGGTGGGCAGCCACGACGGCGCGTACGGCTTCACCATCGGCCAGCGCAAGGGCCTGCGCATCGGCCATCCGGCCGCCGACGGCAAGCCTCGCTACGTGCTGGACATCTCGCCCGTCGACAACACCGTGACGGTCGGCCCGGCCGCAGCGCTGGATGTCGTGGCGCTGACGGCCGTCAAGCCGCGCTGGTGCGGTACGGCGCCCACGGGATCCGGCGGCTATACCGCCCAGTTGCGCGCCCACGGCGGTGAGACGGCGGTGACGGCGGAGCTGACGGACGGCACGCTGCGTGTCAGCTTCGAGGAGCCGGTGCGTGGTGTGGCGCCCGGCCAGGCGATCGTGCTGTACGACGGCACGCGCGTGGTCGGCTCGGCGACGATCGCGACGACTACCCGGCGGCGTAAGACGGCGCTGGCCGGTTGACGGAACGGGCCGGCCTCTTTAAAGAAGGGCTCTTTGACGAGACCTCTTTAAAGAGGCCGGCCCGTCGGTTCAGCGGCCGGCCTGGAGCGCGGACCAGGTGGCCGCGCCGACGATGCCGTCCGCTGTCAGCCCACGGCCGCTCTGGTAGTCACGTACCGCCGTGGCCGTTCCCGGCCCGAACTGTCCGTCGATGGACACGGTCCGCCCGAGCGCGGCCGTCAGCGCGCGCTGGAGACGCTCCACCACCGCGCCCGTGCTGCCTTCCCGTACCACGGTCGTGCTGCCCGCGGAGAGCAGGGCCGTCCAGGTACGGGAGCCGACGGCACCGTCCGCGGTGAGCCCGCGGGCGGTCTGGAAGGACCTGACCGCGTTCGCGGTCCGGGTGCCGTAGATGCCGTCCGCGGTGCCCGCGTCGTATCCCTGCTGGTTCAGCAAGGTCTGGGCCGCCGTCACCTGGGCGCCGGTGGAACCACTGCTGAGGGCGGAGTACGAGGCGAAGTTGAGCTGCACGCCACCGCCGCCGGAGCTGCCGCCCACGAGCTGCATGTAGTAGTTCCAGTTCCAGTTCGGTCCCGGATCGGTGTGGTCGTTGCCCGGTACCTCGGCGTGGCCGACGACATGCGCGCGGTCCTTGGGTATGCCGTACCGCTCGCACAGATACTTCGTCAGGGCGGCCGAGGAGCGGTACATCGCGTCGGTGAACCAGCTCGGGTCGGCGATAAAGCCCTCGTGCTCGATGCCCAGGCTGGAGGAGTTGGCCGAGCGCGCGTGGTACGCGGTGTTGCTGTCGCGGACCATCTGGGTGATCGCACCGTCCGACGAGCGCACCACATAGTGCGCGCTCACCTGCGAGGACGCGTTCTGGAACCAGCTGATGGTCCCGGCGTACGAGCCCTGGGTGACATGGACGACCACGGTGCTGATCGACGCGCTCCGGCCGACCGCGTAGTTGGCCGCGTTGGCGGGCACCCAAGCGGCGGGCGGATAGTCGGGACTGAGCGCGGCGCGCTGCCGGCCGCCGTCTGTGTTCGCCGCGTCCGCCGCGTACCGGCCGCGCTCGGGCTCGACGGCGCGCGGCCGTACGGTGACACGCTCGCCACCCGCGACATCCGCGGTGATGCCCTGCCCGAGGAGCGTGTAGACGGTGTCGGCGTACAGCCGGGCCGTGGCGGTGTCGGTGGCTCCGCCGTAACGGGCGACCACCGGATACCACTCGTCCACGCTGCGGCGCTCCGTGGCGTCCAGGCCCAGCCCGTCGGCGTAGGAGCGCAGCACGGCCGCGCCACCACGGATGTTCGCCGTGGTGTCCTCGCGCAGCTCGGCGCCCGGCTCACCGGTCAGCTCGGCGGCCTTCTCCAGCGTGCGGCTCTGCGGATTGCTGACGAGATGCATGACGCCGTAGCCGTTGGCCTGGCTCGGTTCGCCGCGGTGTCCGTCGAGATGCGTCTCGCCGTATCCGACCGCCACCAGCAGATCCCGTGGCACACCGAACTCCGCGGCGGCGCGCGCGAAGGCCCGGCTCATGGAGTCGCGGTCCGCCGCGCCGACGGGAGCAGGCGCGGCACCGGCGGCGGGCTGGGCCGTGGCGACGAGCACCGCGGTGACCAGACCGCCGAGCGCGGACAGTGCGGTCCGTCTCCATGGCGTCGATCGTCGGTACATGCTTCCTCCTGGTCGGTCGGTTCGACGGTCTCCGCGCGAGCGGAGGCGGGTCTACGCCCGTTGAACGACCAGACCTATCGGCGGGTCATGCCCATGTCAAGCATCCAACGGCCCACGCCCGTACCGAAGTTGGGCGATCCTCGCATCCTGCCATGTGCGGGCCTTCGGCTGCGGGTTCTCGGTCTGCCGGGCTCAGCTCACGCTGTCAGGCTCAGCTCGCGCGGCGACCGGACAGGACCTACGCGGCGAAGAACTCCTTCAGCACTGGTGCCAGCACATGCGGCGCCACATCGTGGGTCTGGCCCGTCAGAGTGCGGTGGCGGCCCCGGGGCAGGGCCTCGGCCACTGACCTCGCCGCGTTCCGCAGCAGGACCGGGCTGCATCCGCCGTCCACGACCACGGCGCGGGCCCTGATGGACTTCAGCCGCTCCGCCGGGACCGGCCCTGGGCCCAGCACCGCGTTGTCGTACGCGAGTGTCTCCGCGAGCGCCGTCAGATCCGGCCACATCGGTGACCGCCGTATTCCGGCGATCATCTCGGGCGCCACACCGACGACGGACATGAACAGCTCGACCGCCTCGGTCCGTTGCTCTCGCGCCAGCAGCTCGGAGAGGCGTTCGGCGTAGGTCGCGTACTCCGCCAGATCGGCCGGACCGGTGGCGTACGGCGGTTCGTACACGGCGAGCTGAGTCACCGTCAGTCCGGCCGCCGCCGCCTCCAGCGCGAGCGCCGCGCCCGAGGAGATGCCGTACACGGAGGCGCTGCCGCCCGCCTCCGCGATCAGCGCCCCCAGATCCTCTATCTCTCTCTCCACGGCGTACGGAGCCGTGTCACCGCTCGCGCCGCGCCCGCGCCGGTCGTATATGAGGACCTCGAAGACCGGCGCGAGCAGCTCGGCCAGCGGAGCCTGCGATTCCGCGGTGTTGAGCGCGCCACCGACCAGAATCACCGGTGGACCCTCGCCCATTCGCCGGTAGGCGATGGGGGTGCCGTCCCCCGACTTGGCAGTGCACACGTGGTCCATGGTGAGGCAGACCGGCGCGTCGCGTACAACTCATCGCCCAACAGCCAAGATTTTTCCTGGTTCATGTTTGCCCAGGTGGCGACTTTCGCTCAGGCCGCGACGACTTCGGTGTCGTAGAAGCAGAAGTGGCCCTTGATCTGTGCGACTTCGGCCTTGGGCGTGGGATAGCCCCAGACCAGATCTGCGGCGTCGGGCAGCGACCAGTAGGAGGCGTCGCCCTTGAACGGGCAGTGGGTGGTGGTCGCCGAGGGCGTCAGCAGCTCCGTACGCACATCCTCCGGCGGGAGGTAGTAGCGCACCGGGCAGCCGGTCTCGCGCAGCACCAGTGGACTGCGGCTCTCGGCGAGCACCTGTCCGTCGCGTACGACGCGTACATGCTCGGTGCCCTGCTCGACGGTGATGGTGTGACCCGTGGCCATGGTGATCGGTCCCTTCGGTGATTCCGGCTCATGCGTTTCAGGCTCATGCGTTTCCCGGCTCGTGCCACTTTCTTCAGCAACGAACCGGCGCACAGTCTTCCCGCCGGGACCGAACCGGCCCTTACGGTTGCTCCATGAATATCTGTGTCTTTCTCTCCGCCGCCGATCTCGACGAGCGCTACACCCGCCCGGCCCGTGAATTCGCCGAACTGATCGGCAAGGGCGGCCACACCCTGGTCTGGGGCGGCTCCGACAGCGGGCTGATGAAGGTCGTCGCCGACGGCGTACAGGAGACCGGCGGCCGGCTGGTCGGCGTCTCGGTGGACTTCCTCGGCGAATTCGTACGGCCGGGCGCCGACGAGATGGTGATCGCCAAGAATCTCGCCGACCGGAAGGCGCTGCTCCTCGCCAAGTCCGACGCGGTCGTGATCATGGTCGGTGGCACGGGCACGCTGGACGAGGCCACGGAGATCCTGGAGCTGAAGAAGCACGCCCTGCACACCAAGCCCGTCGTCCTGCTGAACACGGCGGGCTTCTACGACGGGCTGAAGCAGCAGTTCCGGCGGATGGACGAGGAGGGCTTCCTGCCTGTCCCGCTCGCCGACCTGGTTTTCTTCGCGGAGGACGGAGTCGGCGCGCTCGCGTATCTGGAGGAGAGCGCGGGCGTGCGCTGACCTGTCGGGAGGGCGGGCACTGACCTGGCCGGAGGCGCACCGCCCGACGTGCGCTGACCTGCCGGAGGCAGAGCGCGGGCGTGCGCCGGGCGGTCCGCGGTGATGCGACCATGACCGCATGGCTACCCATCTCATCACCGGTGCGGGCTCGGGCATCGGCGCCGCCGTCGCGCGCCGGCTGCACGAGCGCGGCGACGACCTGCTGCTTCTCGCCCGCGACGCCGGCCGCGCCAAGGAACTCGGCGCCGACTTCCCCGGCGCCCGTACGCTCGTCGGCGATCTCGCCGTCCCCGACAGGCTCTCCTGGGCGCTCGCCCAGCAGCCGCTGCCCGACCGGCTCGACTCGCTCCTGCATATCGCGGGCGTGGTCGATCTCGGTCCGATCGCCGAGCTGACGCCCAAGGTCTGGCAGCACCAGCTCGCCGTGAATCTGATCGCTCCCGCCGAGCTGACCAGGCTCTTCCTGCCTCAACTGAGGATCTCCCAGGGCCAGGTGATCTTTGTCAACTCGGGCGCCGGGCTCAACGCGCACGCCCAGTGGGGCGCGTACGCCGCCTCCAAGCACGGCCTCAAGGCGCTCGCCGACTCGCTGCGCCACGAGGAGATGGAGAACGGTCTCCGGGTGACCACCGTCTATCCGGGCCGTACGGCGAGTCCCATGCAGGTCAAGGTCCATCAGCAGGAGGGCAAGGAGTACGACGCGTCGCGCTGGATCGATCCCGGCTCGGTGGCGACGACGATCCTCGCCGCGCTCGATCTGCCGCGTGATGCGCGGATCGATGATCTGACCGTACGGCCGGGCCGATGAGCGATCTCGTCTGGGGGCCCGCCACCGGTATCGGCTCGATGCCCGGCGGCGATGCCAGGGAGGCGGCCAAGGCCGTCACCGGTACCTTCGAGGACTTCCCGTATCTGCCGGAACTGCCCGCGCGAGGGCCGGGCGCCGACATGATCGGCCGTACGGTGGGACTGCTGGCCGAGGTCTACGCGCGCGTGGAGCCGAGCGGCTGGCGGATCGGCGACCGGCCGGGCCGGGACACCAAGCGGGCCAGATCCTGGCTGGGCGAGGACCTCGACGCCCTGGAGGAGTTCACCCAGGGATACGAGGGCCCGCTGAAGATCCAGGCCGTCGGGCCGTGGACGCTCGCCGCCTCGCTGGAGCTGCGCAACGGGCAGTCGGCGCTCAGCGATGCGGGTGCCTGCCGCGATCTGACCGGCTCGCTGGTGGAGGGACTGACCGCGCATCTCGCGGAGGTACGGCGCCGGATCCCGGGGGCCGTACCGGTGCTCCAGCTCGACGAACCGTCCCTCACCGCCGTACTGCGCGGCGAGGTCAGAACGGCCAGCGGCTACCGCACCCACCGCGCCGTGGACCGCCAGGTGGTGGAGAGCGCGCTGCGGGAGGTGACCGCGGTGAGCGCGGGCACGGCGATCGTGCACTCCTGCGCGCCCGACGTGCCGTTCGCGCTGCTGCGGCGGGCGGGCGCCGCCGCCGTCTCGTTCGATTTCGGCCTGCTCACCGAGCGTGATGAGGAGCCGATCGGTGAGGCGGTGGAGGGCGGTACGAAACTCTTCGCCGGAATCGTGCCGGGCACCGACGGCCCATTGTCAGACCCGGCCGGTAGCGTCATGGGTGTCAGAACGTTGTGGCGCAGGCTGGGGCTGAATCCCGGGACTCTCGCCGAGTCCGTGGTGCTCACTCCCTCGTGCGGGCTCGCGGGCGCTTCTCCCGCGTACGCGCGCGCTGCGCTCGCGCACTGTGTCAGGGCCGCGAGATCCCTCGCGGACAACCCTGAGTGACGATCCCGGGTGACGGGTCATGGTGAACGGGAGGACGAAACGGTGGCTGGCGAAGAGCGGACGGGAGTTCCGGCACAGGCGCGCACGGGCGTGCCCGCGGAGGCGCGGGATCAGCATGGCCGGCTCGCCGAGCAGATCGAGGAACACCGCTTCCGGTATTACGTGAAGGATCAGCCCGTCATCAGCGACGGCGAGTTCGACCGGCTTCTCAGGTCGCTGGAGGCGCTGGAGGAGACCTATCCGGAGCTGCGTACGCCCGACTCGCCGACCCAGAAGGTCGCGGGCGCGTACGAGACGGACTTCGCCTCGGTCCAGCACCGCGAGCGGATGCTCTCCCTGGACAATGCCTTCGACGACGAGGAGCTGGCCTCCTGGGCCGACCGTGTCGCCAAGGATGTGGGCACCACCGACTACCACTTCCTGTGCGAGCTGAAGGTCGACGGGCTCGCGGTCAATCTCACCTATGAACACGGCAGACTGACCCGCGCGGCCACCCGCGGCGACGGGCGCACGGGCGAGGACATCACGCCCAATGTCCGTACGATCACGGAGATTCCGCACCGCCTCGCGGGCGAGCGCGTACCGGCCCTGGTGGAGATCCGCGGCGAGGTCTACTTCCCGATGGAGGCCTTCCAGGAGCTCAACGCACGGCTGGTGGAGGCCGGCGACAAGCCCTTCGCCAATCCGCGCAACGCGGCGGCGGGCTCCCTGCGCCAGAAGGATCCCAAGATCACCGCGACGCGTCCGCTGCATATGGTGGTGCACGGCATCGGCGCGCGCGAGGGATTCGACATCGACTGTCTGTCGCACGCGTACGGCCTGCTGCGCGAGTGGGGCCTGCCCACGGCCCGGCACAACGAGGTGGTCGACGGCCTGGACGGCGTCCGGGAGTTCATCGCGAAGTACGGAGAGCACCGCCACTCGGTGGAGCACGAGATCGACGGCGTGGTCGTCAAGCTGGACGAGATCCCGCTCCAGGGCCGGCTGGGCTCCACCTCGCGCGCGCCGCGCTGGGCGATCGCCTGGAAGTACGCGCCGGAGGAGGTCAACACCAAGCTGGTCAACATCCGGGTGGGCGTGGGCCGTACAGGACGTGTCACGCCGTACGCGCAGGTCGAGCCGGTCACCGTCGCGGGTTCCGAGGTCGAGTTCGCCACCTTGCACAACCAGGACGTGGTGAAGGCCAAGGGCGTCTGGATCGGCGACACGGTGGTGCTGCGCAAGGCCGGTGATGTCATCCCGGAGATCCTCGGCCCGGTCATCGATCTGCGGCCCGACGACGCGTACGAGTTCGTGATGCCGGCCGCCTGCCCGGAGTGCGGCACGGAGCTGCGGGCCATGAAGGAGGGCGATGTCGATCTGCGCTGCCCCAACGCGCGTAGCTGCCCTGCCCAGTTGCGTGAGCGGCTGTTCTATCTCGCCGGCCGCAAGTGCCTGGACATCGAGAACTTCGGCTATGTGGCCGCCGCCGCGCTGACGAAGCCGCTGGAGCCGGAGACGCCGCCGCTGCTGGACGAGGGCGATCTCTTCGATCTGACGATCGATCGGCTCCTGCCCATCAAGGCGTATGTCCTCGACCAGGACAGCGGACTGCCCAAGCGCGATCCGAAGACCGGCGAGGAGAAGATCGCCACGGTCTTCGCCAACCAGGAGGGCGAGCCGAGGAAGAACGCCGTGGCGATGCTGGAGAACATCGCGGCGGCCAAGGAGCGCCCGCTGGCGCGGATCATCGCCGGGCTCTCCATCCGCCATGTGGGGCCGGTCGCGGCCGAGGCGCTGGCCAGGGAGTTCCGCTCGATCGACCGGATCGAGCAGGCCACGGAGGAGGAGCTGGCGGCGGTCGAGGGAGTCGGACCGACCATCGCCGCGTCCGTCGCGCAGTGGTTCGAGGCCGACTGGCACCGCGAGATTCTGCGCAAGTGGCGTGCGGCCGGGGTCCGGATGGAGGAGGAGGGCGCGGGCGAGGACGAAGGCCCGAGGCCGCTGGCGGGACTGACGGTGGTCGTCACCGGGACCCTGGAGCGGTACACCCGGGATGGCGCGAAAGAGTCGCTCCAGAGCCTTGGCGCAAAAGTGACCGGCTCTGTTTCGAAGAAGACCGGCTTTGTGGTCGTCGGTGAGAACCCGGGTTCGAAATACGACAAGGCGATGCAGCTCAAGGTGCCTGTGCTGGACGAGCAGGGCTTCGGCGTACTGCTCGAACAGGGCCCGGACGCGGCCAGGGAGGTCGCGCTCACGGCCGAGGAGGCGGCCGAGGAAGCCGCTGATGAGACGGCCGGCGGGACGACGGGGACGACCGGCGGGACGGACGGCGAGACGCCCGAAGGGACCAGCGGGGATACGGCTGCGGAGACCTCGGGACAGACGCCCGGGGAGCCTGCCGGGAAGAGTCCTCGGGAGTAGGGTGCGACCGTCGGAATCGGGCCGCAAAGCTCACCCGTTCGGCGCATACCAGATGGATAAGGATGGGCAGGTCGCATTCGGGCAACAGCTGTAGAGCGCTGCCCGTTGACGCCTTTCGCGGCCTACTGTTGGGATGTGCGCCTGTCGTGCGCGGCTGCGTGGTGCGATTTCAGCCGTGATGGCATGACAACGTGCCATCGCGTGGCATCGGCTCCGCCGGCTGTGAGAGGGACGGGAATGAAACCGACCGAGAGCGCCGCCCCGGTCTCACCCCCGCGTGGTTTCGCGGGAATTGCGGGCACTGCGGCGAAAACGCCCGTTCTTGTGGTGGGACTCGCCGGGGTCCTGTTGGTCACCGGCCTCATCCGTACGGTGCGGGAAGGCCATGCGCTCTTCCCGGGCGGCTCGACGGGCTGGGCGATGGCCGTGCTGACCGGCATCATCGTCGGCCATCTCGTGGCGCTCGGCCGCGACCGCTGGTGGGGCGGCACGGGCTCCGGCGCGGCCCTCACCCTGGCGGTCCTGCTGCTGTACGGCTGGGTCCCCGCCGTACTCGTCAGCCTGTCCGTCGTGGTGCTGGTCGGCATGGCACGCAGACACCGCTGGCGGCAGGGCGTCCTGCACGGCGCGGCCGACATGCTGGGCATCGGCGCCGCCGCGCTCGTCCTGAGACTCTTCGATGTGCTTCCCACCGTCGAGAAGCCCTGGGATCCGCTCGACTGGGGGATCGAGGCCGTCCCGGAGATCGTGCTGGCGGCCGGGATCCATCTGCTCGTCACCAGACTGCTGTTGTGGTACGCGCTGGCCCCGCAGGGCGGCGGGCTGCCGACCGTGGCCCGTACGGCCCTGTACCGCCAGGGACTTGTCGCGGTCGCCCTGCTCGGTATCGCTCCGCTGATCTGTGTGGTCGCGATGACCGTGCCGGTGCTGCTGCCGCTCTTCTCCATCCCGCTGATCGCCCTGGACTCCACGCTCTGGATCGCCAGAGCGCGCGCCGAGGAGCAGCTCCGCGATCCGCTGACGGGCCTGCCGAACCGGCAGTGGCTGCTGGAGCGCACCTGGTCGGCGCTGGAGGACGCGGAGGGCCTCGGCGCCCGGTCCGCGCTGGTCCTGATCGACCTCGACCGCTTCCGTTCGGTCAATGACACGCTCGGTCATCTCGCGGGTGACCGGCTGCTGCTCCAGATAGCCGACCGGCTACGGCTGGCGCTGCCGCGCGGTGCGGAGGCCGCGCGTCTGGGCGGCGACGAGTTCGCGGTGCTTCTGCCGACCTGTGACTCCACGACCAGCGCCCAGCGCGTCGCCCGCCATCTCGTGGCCGAGCTGTCCTCGCCGCTGGACCTCGACGGACTGACGCTGGTCCTGGAGGCCAGCGCCGGAGTCGCCGTCTATCCCGAGCACGCGCTCGACGCGGAAGGGCTGCTGCGCCGGGCCGATGTCGCGATGTACCAGGCGAAGCGGGACCGTACGGGCGTGGAGGTGTACGAGTCCAAGCGGGACTCCAACACCCCGGACCGCCTCGGTCTGCTGGGAGACCTCAGACGCGCACTGGACGCCGGCGAGGTGGAGCTGCACTACCAGCCCAAGGTCCGCTTCGACGGCCAGGTCGCGGGCCTGGAGGCGCTGGTGCGCTGGGTGCATCCGGAGCGCGGCCGGGTCCCTCCCGACGAGTTCATCGCGATCGCCGAGTCCTCGGGTCTGATGCCGCATCTGACCGAGTACGTCCTCGAAAGCGCCCTCGCGCAGGTCGCGCGCTGGCGTTCGCAAGGACTGAAGGTGCCGGTCGCCGTCAATGTCTCGCCGCGCGACGTCCACACTCCCGGTTTCGCCGGAGCGGTCGCGGCGCGGCTCGCCCGCCACGGTGTCCCGGCCGGCTCGCTCCAACTGGAGATAACGGAGCATGTCCTGCTGGAGGATCCGCAGCGCGCCGCCGACACCCTGGCGGGACTGACCGGACACGGTGTGAAGATGTCGCTGGACGACTTCGGCACCGGGTACTCGTCGCTGGTGCATCTGCGGCGGCTCCCGGTGAGCGAGCTGAAGATCGACCGCTCCTTCGTGGCCCGGCTGGCCGTCGACACCGAGGACGCGGAGATCGTCCGCTGCACCGTCGATCTTGCGCACTCGCTGGGCCTGCTGGTCGTCGCGGAGGGCGTCGAGGACGACGAGACCTGGGAGCGGCTGCGGGATCTCGGCTGTGACGCGGTCCAGGGCTGGCTGGTGGCCGCCGCGATGCCGCCGCCCGAGGCGACGGCCTGGCTGCTGGCCAGAGGCGAGCGCGGCTGGCAGCGTCCGGCGGAGCTGGAAGGGGGCCC
>NZ_FMDK01000629.1 GCF_900091995.1 Streptomyces sp. MnatMP-M17 | reverse complement strand
ACCTCGGCGGAACCTCCCTCGCCGAGAGCGCCCTGTCCATCCTCGCCGAGCTCGTCGCGGTGAACAACGGACGCAACGGACGCCGACTGCGCGACGGCCACCTGCCCATCCGCGCCACCACGGCCACGGCGTATGCACAAAGCGCGTGACACGATCAAGGCGCGCACCGCGCTCGCCATCGCCACCAGCGACACCGGCGCGGCCTGTAAGCCACGGTGGATCGGACGTGATCGGCCATGGACCGGGAGCGGAGCCACGGCTGGTCGCGGTGACAGTGCCATGGAAGACGCAGGGGCTGCCACGGCTCGAAAGTCCTTGAGGGCGTTGATTGTTCGCTTGCGTCCCGGTTCAGCCTCTGTGCGTGGCGCGTTCGTCACCGTTGCCAGGCTCCGGATCGTCGCGTAGAAGAAAGAGGACAAGCCCGACGCTGTGCGGGGCGGCGTTCCCGGCCCTGCTGATTCCGACATCGACAACTGCGATGTGCGCGCGGCGGGCACGGCAGCCGAGAGGAGTGCAATATGTCTGCTTTATTCGATTCTCGCTGTCCTGTGCTGGATCCCACCGCCCGTGCCGCCCACGCCGAGGCGGCTGTCCTGCGCGCCATGGGCCCGGCAACCGCGGTCGAACTCCCGGGGGGTGTCCGCGCCTGGTCGGTCACGCGCCACAGCGTCATCCAGAAACTGACCAACGACCCCCGTGTCTCCCGCGATCCTCGTCGGCACTGGCCCGGCCTCGCCGGTGTACCCGAGGGCTGGCCCCTTGCGGTCTCCGCCCTCATGCAGAACTTCCTGAACACCTACGGCGAGGAGCACCGCAGGTTACGCCGCAGGATGGCCCCGTCGTTCTCACCGCGACGGGTGGAGGCAATGCGTCCACAGATCCAGGCGACTGCGGACCGTCTGGTCGAAGCGCTCCGCTCCCTGTCACCCGGCCAGAGTGCCGACATCCGGCGCACACTGTCCCTGCCCCTGACCATGACGGTCATCTGCGACCTGTTCGGTGTCCCCGACGCCCTCCGGGAAAACCTCGGTGCCTCCATCGACGCGCTGATGGACACCACGGCAAGCCCCGAGCAGGGACAAGCCCGCCTGGCCGGACTTTACACACGGCTCGCCGAGTTGCTGGAGCACAAGAGGGCGCATCCCGGTTCCGACTTCACCAGCGACCTGCTCACCCTGTCCGCGGACGGTGAGGCGCCACTGGCCGACAAGGAACTGCTCGACCATCTCTTCCTCATGCTCGCCGCAGGATACGAGACAGCCGTCAACCTGATCACCAGCGCCGTCCACGCCCTGCTCTCCCGGCCCGAACACCTTGTCCATCTCCGCCTGGGCACAGTCAGCTGGGATGACGTGATCGAAGAGACGCTGCGCCACAACGGCCCGATCATGCACCACCCGATGCGCTACGCCATCGAGGACATCGACCTCGGCGAAGGCGTCGTCATCGGCAGGGGCGAACCGGTCATCATCGCCTTCGCGGCCGCCGGACGTGACCCCGAGATCCACCCGGACAGCCCAGACATGTTCGATCCCACCCGAAGCGGAAAAGAACACCTTGCCTTCGGACACGGCCCCCACTTCTGCCTCGGTGCCCACCTCGCCCGGGCGGAAACCCACGTTGCTCTGACCACCCTGTTCGCCCGCCTGCCACACCTCGCTCTCGCCCACCCCGGCCAGCGGCCTGCCCCCGTCCCCTCGCTCTCCCTCAACGGCCCCGCCCATCTCCACGTCATCCCTCACCCCAGAGCTCCAGCAACCCCCGTGTGATTTCCCACCGAACCGCGAACTCTGCCTGGTCCCGGGCAAGGGCGAGGGAACCACTCTCGCCGATTTTCCAGGCGCGGCGCCGACTTCCGCTGCCGCGCTGGAAGTACCGCGAGCGAGGCGTGTGCCCGCGGTGCAGGTATGAAGGGAGCAGGCTGGCCGCTGGTGGGAGAGCTGTGACGCCCCGTAGTTGGCAAGTGACGCGGGTTGGATGGCAACCTCTGATCACGTGTTGTGATCTGCCTCTTCGAGGATTGTGCTGGCGTGGCCGGTAGAGGGCAGTGGCGGTACTTGGTCGGCTGTCGGGCACGCCGCCCACCTCTCTGCATGCCGGGTAACGCGTGGTGGGCGGATCAAGCCTCAGCCCTTGACGGCCTCCGCAATCTGCAGGGCCGTCTGGGCGGGCGTGAGGTGTGTGGTGTCGACGACTTCGGCCTCGCTGTGGAGCCACGAGCGGGCCGCCTCGGCATAGGGCTCAAGGTATGTGAGACGGAATGGGGAGGGGCCAAGAAGAGTGTCCCCCTCGATACGCCCGCGGAGGGTGTCCTGGTCGGCGTGGAGGACGAAGTGCCGTACCGGAATAGCATGTTGGGCGAGACCCGCACTGATTTCGCGCCAGTACTGCTCGACCAGGACAGTCATGGGCATCACCAGAGTGCCGCCGGTGTAGTCGAGTACGCGGCGGGCGGTCTCGACCACGAGCGGCCGCCACGGCGGCCAGTCCTGGAAGTTGCCCGTCCAGGGCAGCCCCGGCGTGATGTCCATGAGTGTCTCGCCGACCTTCTCGGCGTCGAACACCCGTGAATCCGGGATCAACTGCTGCACGAGTGCACTGGTCGTCGTCTTGCCTGCACCGTGGGTGCCGTTGAGCCATACGATCACAGGCCCGACGTTACGGTGTGCGAGCCGCGGGCCGGGGCTGCACGTCACAGAACAGGCACGGCAGAAGACCGATACGACGTCGACGTCTCATCGGCGCCCGTCATGGGGTGCCCGCGCCTCAGACCCCGCCTCGCCGAAGGCGGACCCCGCCAGGACAGCCCACCGCGCGCACCGCGGCATCCCCGCCGGGGGGGCTGGGCCTGGAAGAACGCGGGCTCGACTATGTGGCGGGAATCGCCACCACAACCACCGTCCACCCGCACCAGGCACGGCCGCACGCCCCGTCCTACAGCGGCGGCGGCCCGAGGCCCCAACCCGTCTAACCCGAGTCGGCCAGGACCGTGAAGTACCTGGTCATCGCGGCCGGAAAACAAGCCGCGAGGCCCGTGCAGTGGCGGGAGGGCTTTCGCCGGGGCAGCGGCCGCAGCGGCGCCAAGCGCATGTACTCACGATTCGTGGCCCTGCGGGTCAGGCCCGCCGGCCGCGAGATCCGCAAGAACACTGACGGTCCCGAGCTGCCCGAACGGTGGCTGCTGGCCGCATGGCCCGCCACCGAGCCCGAACCCGTCCAACCTGGCCAAGCCCTACTGGACGTAGCTGCCTCGGCTTTGGAAGGTCCGGACAGCATCGGACGGGAGACCTTCGGGGTGGTGCCCCGAAGGCCCCGTCTTCCGTATGCGGGGTCCCACCACCCTTCAACATTTGAGGGTGGTGCAGATCGCTCGCCGCGCCCGGGGATGGTTCCGGGCCCTGGCGGGGCCGCTCCCGCGCCGTGCCTCGGCGTCTGGGATACACGCCCTTGGGGCAACGGCACTTCCGTCGGCTTCGCCGTCTCGGCTGGACTGTGCCCCGGCGCGGGTGTGCGTTCGAGCCCCGGGAACCCGGTATGATCATGGTGTAGCTCCGGTTCACCGCGCGGAGTCACGCGTCTGTGGTCCAAGGAAAGACGTCCGCCTGCCGGCGGGAAATGCAGGTGCAAGGCCTGCCGGGCGCTCGACACGAAAAGGGACCCTTCCTCATGGAGAGGAAGGGTCCCTTTTCGCGCAGCAGCGCAGTCTCACGCCTATCGGTCCCCACGATCGGCCACTGACCGGACCGCCCGGTCGCCACTCAACTCGGCAACGGGAGCAAGCGGACCGGCTGCACCACGTTCGAGCACCTGCGGTCACGGTGTTCGAACCGCGTCCGTCACGAGCGCCCTTTCGGAGGACGGAAGGCGATCTCCGGGCGAACGCGAGAACACCGGCGGCTCATCAGCGTCGAAGCCGGCACAGAGCTTCCCACCCGACGGGTCGGCCGCTGCAGTCGCCCGCCGCCGGGGAGGCCTGATGCCAGGCAAGCGGTAGGCTTGTCGTTTATCCAGTTCGGCGGGGTTTCGTGCCGACCTGGTGGTGGGCGGGTCGGCTGTATGCCTCGCCGGTCGCGAGCACTCGGCCCACGTCATGGCGGGTGGCTGGACGGCGGTTCTTCGAACCCGGCGGTCGACCGGGCCCGGGACGGGATGGTTTCGGTGCACCGGCCGGAGAGCCGGTCTTCGCCCGCAGGTTTCTGAACCCCCTGCGGACCCGGGCAGGCGTCAGTTTGTTCGCCGGGGCCGGCTTCTCCCATGGCCGTCGGAGGTCGGTGGCCAGCGGACGGGCGAGCCGGAGCTGGGCATAGGCGGCGATCACCAGCCACGTCCACCGGTCGGCCGCTTCCGAGCTGCGAAGCCGGGGCTTGGTCCACCCGAGGGTCTGCTTGAACAGGCGAAACGTGTGCTCCACGTCGAATCGGCGGAGGAAGTACTGCCAGCAGCGATCCACATCGTCCGGGGTGGCTCCGGTGCCCGACCACCACAGCCAGACCGGCTTGTTCACCCCGCCGCCGG
>NZ_FMDK01000229.1 GCF_900091995.1 Streptomyces sp. MnatMP-M17 | reverse complement strand
CCGCGCCTGAACCGCAGCCAGTCCCTGGACCTGGCCTTCCTCGTCGCCGAGATGTACCGCCCGGGCGGCGAAGCCGTACGTCCCTCGCTGCGCAACTGGGCCCGGACGGAGGGCGCGTTCGCGCTCATGGCCGAGGAGAGCGCCGTCCGATGAATCCGAAGGCGAGGAGAGATCCGTGAGATCAGTGACATCGGTTGGGTCGGTGACGGTCCGTCAGTTCTATGTCCTGCTCGGGCCGGACGGCGCCGGGAAGTCCTCCGTCATGGCGGAGCTCTCGGCGGCGCTGCCCGGCTGGCGGACGCTGTCGACCGACGACGAACTCGTCACGGCGGAGCACCGGCTCATCACCCAGCTTCGCCGCAACGTCATCAAGGACGTACTGCCGGGCCTGGACGCCGCCTACTCCGCGGAGTTCCTCGCGAGTCTGCTCGGGACCGCGGTGGTGCACCTCAGGGACCAGCTGGAACGGCAGATACGGCAGGACCCGGAGGTGCCGGTCCTGATGGATTCGTACTACTACAAGATCCTCGCGAAGTGCCGGCTCGCCGGGCTCGAAGGGCATCCGCTGTACGCCTGGTGGCGCTCCTTCCCGCAGCCACGGGCGGTGATCTATCTGGATGTCTCGTCCGAGACCGCCTGGCGCCGCTCCGGCCAGGGCGCGCGCCTCAATCCGCTGGAGTACTTCGGCCGGCGGCCCGAGTGGTTCGGCTTCGAGAGCTATCAGAAGAACCTCAGAAAGCTCCTGCTGGAGGAGACAGGGCAGTTGCCCGTGACCGTGATCGAGGAACACTCCGGCACGGCGCGGACCGCCGAGGCCGTACGGGAGGTGCTCACCGCATGAGCGCGGCCCAGGGCTGGGGCACGCCCGGCCACGCCGACCGTTACCGCGAGCGGGTGTTCGCCGAGCGGGCGCGGCTGAGAGCGGATCTCGCCGAGATGGCGGCACGCCAACAGCGCGTCCTCGCCGATCTGCTGGACTTCAACGCCGGTACGGAGTTCGGAAAGCGCCATGGCTTCGCCCGGATCCGCACCCTGGCGGACTATCGCGCGGCCGTGCCGATCCAGGACTACGCGGCGCACGCGCCGCTGATCGAGCGCATGGCGGAGGGAGAGCCGAATCTGCTCACCGCGGACGCGCCGGTCGTCTACTTCACCAGCAGCGGAAGCACCGGCGCGCACAAGAAGATCCCGGTCACGCGCCGCTTCATGGAGACCGTCTTCTTTCCCTTCTACTACGCGGCGTGGGCGCCGCTGATCGAGCACTTCCCGGATGTCATGGACCGGCCGGACGCGGTGCTCAACCTCAAGCACGATCCGCTCGCGGTCCCGCCCGTCACGGCGGACGGCCGTCCGCATGTGGGCGCCAGCCAGGTCGACTTCGGCACGGCGTTCGGCGAACCGCTCTCCGCCGAGCTGGGCACCGCCGCGCCCTGGGCCACTCTGCCGGTGGATGTCGCGCCCGACGACCATCTGGAGAAGATGTATCTCCGGCTGCGGCTCGCGGTGCAGAGCGATGTACGGGCCCTCATCGGCATCAATCCGGCGATGATCGCGGCCGTTCCGTACCAGCTCGGTCTGTGGTGGCAGCGGATCGTCAAGGACGTGCACGACGGGACGCTGGGCGGAGCGCCGTACGGTCCGGCGGATCCGGAGCGCGCCGCTCAACTGGAGTCGCTCGCCGACTACTTCGGAGAGGTGAGCCCGCACCACGTCTGGCCGCGTGTCCGCGCGCTGTTCGGCTGGACGACCGGTGTGGCATCCCTCTACATGCCTTCGCTGCGTGAGCGGTTCGGCGTTGGAACCGCTGTGCTGACCGCGCCGGTGGCCGCGTCGGAGGGCCCGGTGGGCGTGCCGCTGGACCGGCATCCGTCCGCCGGCAGCCTCGTACCGTCCGCCTCCGTATACGAGTTCGTGGACGCCGACGAGGATCTCGGGCCCGGCAGCGGGACGCTCCTGCCCGAGCAGCTCGAACCCCACCGGGACTACCACGTGGTCTTCAGTCATGTCGGAGGCCTGTACCGGTACGCGGTCGGCGACATCGTCCGTGTCGTGGACCGTGTCGCGGGCGTGCCGCGCGTCGCGTACGCGGGCCGCTCTTCCCGGTCGGACGCGGCGGGCGAGCGGCTGCGTGAGGCCCAGGTCGTACGGGCGCTGGAGGAGGCCCTCACGAGCACCGGACTCACGCTGCGCAATGTGGCGTGCCGGGTGGAGGAAGCGGAGGAGCGAGCCGGTCGGGCGCCTCGGTATGTCTTCGCGGTGGCTCCGGAGAGTCCGTGGCTCACCGCCGAGACCGAACGGTTCGCCGCCCTGCTCGACACGGCGCTCGGCGCCGAGTCCCCGGGATACGCGCGGGCCCTGCGCGAGCGGCGGCTCGCGCCCGCGACGGTGCGGCTGCTCCATCCCGACGCCTTCCACCGCGAGTGGCATGCCCGCGTGGCCGACGGTGTCCGTCCCACCCAGGTCAAGGACCGGCTGTTCCGGCAGGACGGGAGCCAGTGGCGCCGGCTGATCGCCGCGTCCGACGAACGACGAGACGAACGACCAGACGATCGACGAGGAGCACGCATATGACGGACGTCCTGGATCCCGTCGATCCGGTGGAGCGGACCGCTCTGCTCACCGCGGCCCTGCGCGCGGCCGAGAGCCGGCGGGAGGACCGGCTCTACACGGATCCTTACGCGGCGAGGCTGGTGGGAGACGCCGGTCCCGGTCTGGTGGCGGAGATCCGCGAGGCGACCTTCCCGCCGGACCGGCCGCGCCATCTGCCCAGCACACCCGACTACAACGCGATCAGGACCAGATTCTTCGACGACCTTCTCCAGGAGGCCGTGCAGGACCGGGAGATGACACAGCTCGTACTGGCTCCGGCCGGTATGGACTCCCGTGCCTACCGGCTGTCCTGGCCGGACCGTCTGCGGTACTTCGAGATCGACCGGCCCTCGGTGTTCGCCTTCAAGGCGGAGCGGCTGCGCGGAGTCGCGCCGCGCGTCGCCCACACGACCGTCGCTGTCGATCTCACCGCGGACGACTGGGAGGAGCGGCTCCTCGCGTCCGGCTACGATCCGCGCCGGCCGTCCACCTGGCTGCTCGAAGGGCTGCTGTACTACATCCCGGAACAGGACGCGCACCGCATGCTGGAGCGTGTCGCCGCGCTCTGCGCGCCCGGCAGCCGTATCGCCGCCGATCTCGTCAACTCCTCGGCCCTCACTCTGCCGCATATGCGCGCTCTCCTGGATGTCTTCGCGGGCTGGGGCTGTCCCTGGCTGTTCGGCAGCGACGAGCCCGAGGCGCTCTTCGGCCGGTACGGCTTCGACGTGGACGCGGTCCAGCCCGGCGAGCCCGGAGCCGACTTCGGGCGCTGGCCGGATCCGGTTCCGGCGCGCGACGTCCGGGATGTGCGCCGGGTGTTCTTCGTACACGGCCGGCGCCGATGACGCGGCCCGTCGTGGTGGTGGGAGGAAGCGTCGCGGGACTCGCCACCAGCCTCGCTCTGGCCGGGCGGGGCTTCCGCGTCAGAGTCCTGGAGCAGGCACCGGCGCCGCCGGAGGGCCCTCCGGACAAGGCGGCCGAGCTGTGGGAACGGCCCACCGTCGCGCAGAACGGCCACTCCCACATCCTGACCTCGCTCGGTGTACGGGAACTGCGCGCGGGCGCGCCGGAGGTGCTCGACGCCGTGCTCGACGCCGGTGGACATCTCCTCGACCTCATGGCGGCGCTGCCGGAGCGGGCAGACGACCGGATCCGCCGGGCGGGCGACGGCGAACTGGTGGCGCTCGCCGTGCGCCGCCCGGTCTTCGAGCTCGTACTCCGCCGGATTCTGCGGTCGCTGCCGAATGTCACGATCAGCCAGCAGGCCACGGTCGGCGGCCTGCTCACGGCGTCGTCGGGCGCGCGGGCCCGGTCGGGTGCCCGATCCCAGTCGGGCGCCCGGGCGCAGGTCACCGGTGTGGCCCGGGTCACCGGTGTGGTGACCGCCGGCGGAGAACACATTCCGGCGCATGCCGTGGTGGACGCCACCGGCCGCAGGGCGGCCTCCCGGTCCTGGCTGAGCGCCTCCGGCCTGCCGTCGCCGCCCGAACGGACCGCTCCCACCCAGGTGCGCGGCTTCACCCGGTTCTACCGGCTGAGGTCGCCGGGCGTGCTGCCGGGACCGCTCAATCGAGGCAACGCGGCAGGCGGCATCTGGGACCACTACGCCGCCGTCGCGCATCCCGCCGACAACGGCACCTACGCCCTGACGCTCGGCGTGCCCACGGCGGATCCGGCGACGAACGGCCTCCGTGATCCGGCGGCCTTCACCGCCGCCGCCCGGCTGTCGCCCTGTCTCGCGGCCTGGGCCGATCCCGAGGCGGGCGAACCGATCGGTCCGGTGCGCACCATCACTCTGCCTCCCAACATCCTGCGCGGCGCGCCGCCCGGCGCCGGCGCGCGGCCGGTCGCGGGCCTGTTCGCCGTCGGAGACGCCGCGTGTGTCACCAATCCGCTCTTCGGACGCGGTATGTCACTGGCCCTGCGGCACGCGTTCCTCCTCGCCGAACTCCTCGACGCCGAACCGGTGGTGGGGGAGCGGCAGGCCGAACTCGCCAGGCACCTCGCCGAGGGCGTGTACCGGCCGTGGTACGAGCTGTCGGTCCGTGAGGACGCGGTACGCGGCCGGCTCTGGCGTTCGAGAGTTACGGGCGGTACACCGCCTACCGCGACGGTGACGGAGTCCGGCCGTCCGCCGCTGTCCGCGGTCGCGGCGGCGGCCACCACCGACGGATCCGTGTGGCGCGGCCTCACCCGTGTCCTCATGGGACTGGACACCGCCGAGGAGATCTTCGACGACGAGTCGTTCCGGGAGCGAGTCCGGGAGCGGGTACGTGCGGCTCCCGCCACGGCTCCGGACGGACCGCGTCCGCCGTCCCGGGCGGAACTGCTCGCGGCCATCGGCGCCGAGGAGCACGTATGACCAGACCACCGCGTATGACCACACCACCGCGTACGACTACGACCGCCTCGGCGCCCATGACCGCGCCGGGCCGTGGCAAGGTGCTGCTCGCGCCCGTCACGATCACACCCGCCAAACCACTGACACCCAGTCATCTCAAGGGCCTGCTCTGGACCGATGTCATGTTCCGGGCCACCGCGCCGCTGGCCGATGTGACCTACCGCTACAGCCACACGACGTACCACCTCACCGAACAGACCCTCGGGTTCTGGGAGTTCCTCGACCGCACCCAGGGTGATCTGCCCTACGCCTCGTTCTCCGAGGAGGAGATCGGCGAGCTGTACGTACGGTTCCGCAACGGCGCGCCCGCGCCGGCCGACGCCCTGCACGCCTACGCGGACGCGGCCGAGAACCACGGTTGGGTCCATCCGGCGAGCGAGCGCGTACTCCGGATATGGACCGAGCACTACGCCCAACTCGGACTGCATGACCCAGGACTGATGGAGCATCAGCCGCCGGGGATCGGTCTGGAGGAGATGATCGAGCGCCTTGCCGCCCTGGGCATGGGCCTCGACCAGCGGTCCAGCGGCGGCCCGGTGTTTCTCGACGCCACGCGGTACGGTCTGCCGCTGCGGCAGATCGTGGCGGCCGACGGGCGGCCCAACTACCTTGCCTGCGCCCTGCGGGAGCTGCTGCCGCTGGCGCCCGCGTACGACGAGGTCGTGCTTCTGTACGACAGTGAGCTGACGCCCGACTATCTGCTGCTCCAGCGTGTACTGAGCCGACTGGGCCCGGCCGTGCACCGTGTCCCGATCGGCCGCGTGCCCATCGACGGGAAGATCGCCTCGGCCCGGCACGGCGGCTGGCACGCCCATACGGCGGGCGCCCTGCTGCGGGCCGTCGGCACGGACGGTGACGCGGATGTACGCAGGCTCGGTGTGCGGCTCTACTTCGTCGCCGTCCTCGGGCCTGGGCAGGCGCAGTCGTTCCGCGCCGACCTGCTGCGCAAGAGTCTTGAACGGGCCGGGCGACTGCTGCGCCGCGTGGCCGAGGGACCGGCGGAAAATCCGGCGAGCAGTGCGGCAGACAGGGCGACAGGCAGTCCGGCGAGCGGTCCGGCGTTCCTGGACGATCTGCGCAGGCACCGGCGCGAGCACATCCATGTCGATCCCTACCGGCTGACCTCGTCTCTGCTGGGCCGGGCCCGTCGCACCGTCGACCGCGACCTGCTCACCACGGTGTACCTATGAGCGGCGTACCCATGAGCGGTCTGCCGGTGACTCTCTCGCCCGAACTGCTGCTCACCGTCGCCGCGGAGCGGCTCAGGGCCGCCCGTCCGGATCTGCCGGCGCACTGGAACCTGTCCACTCCGCACGCTCTTCTCGCGGCGAAGGAACACGTCCTCGCCGACGCCGCCTCCGGCCGTACCGACCGGGCACTGGCCGTCGCCGTCGTTCGGGACTTCCGGCTCACCTCATGGATACGGGAGGCCTGTGCGTTCGCCCTGTCGCTGCCGTCGGAGCGGGCCGACGTCTGGCGCCGCTCGTTCACCAGGACCGTCTATCTGGCAGGCCGCCCGGACAATCTGCGGGAGCGGTTCGCCTTCACGCATATCGCCGACGACAGCTCGGCCGCCTGGGCCGGACCGTCGCCCGACGAGACCACGACCGGTCTGCGCAGACTGCTGAAGACATTCAGCGGGCGACGTCCGCTGACGGCCTGGCGGCCCGCCACCGTCGAGATCCCTCGTACGGACGCATCGGCAACCGGCCGCCACGACCGCCGCCGACCCGTCCACCGCGATCTGTATCTCGCCACGGCGCACGTCACCGTCTCCGACGCACTCGTCCAGCTCGGCCATCTGCTCGCCGAGGCGGTGATCGACGGCACAGTCGGCGCCGGCGACCGGCTGACCGTGCGTTCCGTACCGCGCCTGACAGGGCTGGCCACGCCGTACGCGGCCCTGCGCGTCGACACCGACCGTCACCGCCCGTCCGAACTCCAGGCCTATGCCGGACTGACGCAGGAGAACTGAGTTGCCGAATAACCCGCCCGCCACGGTCGTCACCACTGAGATCGCCACCGCAGTCCGCCCGCTCCGCGTCGGAATCCATGGATCGTCCCGTCAGGCCGAGCGGATCGTGGCCGCGGCCGGGCACGCCGAGGAGCGGATCAGCTATGTCCCGTACGACGTCCGGGAGCCGTTCCGGCTGCTGCGCGCCGGTGAACTGGACGTCATGCTGGTCAAGTTCGGGCTGCGCGAGCCGGACATCGTCACCAGCGGGCCCGTCGCCTTCGATTCCAGAGCCGTTCTGGTCCGCGCGGACCATCCGCTGGCAGGCCGGGCCTCCGTATCGGTCGAGGACATCACCGCGTACGACGCCTTCCGCTGCCCGGGAGACTTCCCTCCGTATATCTGGGACCTGGTGGTGCCGCCCATAACACCGCTCGGCGGCCGGATACGCCGGGTCCTGGAGATGGGCAGCCTGGCCGAGCTGGCCGAGACGCTCGCCGGTTCGGACTCCGCACATCTGTCGTTCTGGTCGCTCGACGGGATCGTGCCGTCCGGGATCAAGGTGGTGCCCGTGACGGACCTCCCGGCCGCTCCGGTCTCCCTGGCCCGGCTGCGGGACACTCCGCCGTCGCCGGAGCTCGCCGCGTTCATCGCCGCCGCCGAAAGGAGCGTGGCCCGGTGACCGCCGTCGACAGAGCCCCCGTTGAACCAACAGCCGCCATCGACACAGCCGTCAGCGCCGGAGTGCCCGTCGTCCTGCTGCACGCGCTGCCGCTGGACTCCTCGATGTGGCGGGCGCAGAACAGCGCGCTCGGCGCACTCGGCCACACCGTCCTCGCCGTGGACCAACGCGGCTTCGGACGGACACCGCTGGGCGCCCCGGCCGCGCATCCGTCGCTCGACGCCGTCGCCGACGACCTCGCGGACACGCTCGACCGGCTGGGCATCGACCGCGCCGTCCTCGCGGGCTGCTCCATGGGCGGCTATACGGCGATGGCCTTCCTGCGCCGCCATCCCGGCCGGACCAGCGGACTGGCGCTGTTCTCCACCCGGGCCGAGGCCGACACGCCCGAGGCCGCCGCCCGCC
>NZ_FMDK01000963.1 GCF_900091995.1 Streptomyces sp. MnatMP-M17 | reverse complement strand
GGTGGGCGCGAGCCCCGGGCGTCCCAGGGCCCGGGCCTGCGGTCAGGCGCCGTACGAGCCCGGCGACGGGCGGCGTGACGGGCGCGCCAGGGTGTAGCCGGCGATGCCCGCGAGCGCGCCGAGCACACCTCCGGCCACGGTCCAGATCCAGCGGTCCGTCCACCAGCCCGAGGCCCAGCCGTCCTCCGGCTCGGACGCGAGCACCGTCCCGTCGTCGCCGTTCTCGCCGTCGTCCGTACCGTTCCCGCTCCCGGTATCTGTGGACGCGTCGGCGACGCCCGGTACCAGCGGCGCGGCCAGCTTTCCGCCGACCGCGTACGCACCGCCCTTGTCCGCGGTGGACGCCTCGATCTCCGTACGTACCGGCAGCCCGAGGTCCTCCTCCTGTGCGTTCACGACGGTCAGACGTACGTAGTAGCTGCCCGGCAGCGGATCGTTGGCCCATGGCTCGGCCCACGCCCGTACCGTACGGAGCGTGCAGCGCAGCGCGACCGTGTCCGCGTCGGCGGCGACCGCCCTTGTCTGGGCGCCGTTCACACAGGGCTGGCGGCGGCGCAGCCCGTCGTAGACATCCACCTGCCAGGTGACCGCGCCCTTCCTCCCCGCGGCGGACTCGGGCAGCGTGACTGTGGCGTTCACGGTTGGGCGCTGTCCCGCGTCGGCAGGGAAGACCCAGTAGAGATAGTCACCGGTGGAGGCCTCGGCCGTGGCCCGCTGTCCCGGCTTGAAGGCGGCGGCCGTACGGAAGGACGTGCCCGCCTCGGTCGGGCCGGCGGCGCTCTCCGAGCCGTCGGCGGTGGGCGTGGGAGTCTCGTCGGCGACGGCGGCGCCCGCCGTACCGAGCGCCGTACCGAACAGCAGCGCTCCGGTCAGCAAAGAGCGCGTGAGCAGGGCGGTGATACGCATCAGTTGGTGCTCCTGACGACACGCAGGCGGGAGATCCAGCCCCAGAGCAGTCCGGCGACCAGACCGGTGAGGACCAGGGTGACGAGCAGCCACCAGCCGCGGCCGAGACCGAACGCGGCGACATCGGACGCCATGTCGGGCGAGTCCACCAGATCGACGGTCAGCTCGACGGGCAGGCCCGGCGTGGTCTGCACGGAGTCCGGCGCGGAGAAGGCGTTGCTGACCTGGAGACAGACCGTCTCCGCGGCCGGCTTCACACCGTCGACATCATCGGCCGGCGGTTTCGGATAGCGCAGCCCCGCCGAAATCACATCGGTGCGTCCGTCGCCCGCCTCCGAGCCCCGGACGATCTCTCTGCCGTGTACGGTCACGGCGCGCAGCAGCACCGCGTAGTCCCGGTCGACGGCGCGGTCCGCGGCGACACTCACCGAGGCGCGCAACTCCTGGCCGGGAAAGACGTCCACGCGGTACCAGCGGTGCTCGGAGAACTTCTCGCGGTCGCTGTAGAGGCCCGGCTTGATCTGCGGCGCGTCGGCGCAGCGCGCGGCGCCCTCGGTCGCGACCGGTGTGACGACGGGATCGGCGGCCCGGTCGACCAGCTGTTTGACGCGGCCGGAGAGCTCGTCGGTGTGCCGCACGGAGGTGTAGGTGCCGCCGGTGGCCTCGGCGATACAGGTGAGCTGGCGCCGGGTCTTGGCGTCGGGCACGAGCCCCAGCGTGTCGATGGTGAGATGGATGCCGCGGGCCGCGATCTCGCGCGCGACCTCGCAGGGATCGAGCGGCGCGCAGGTGTCCTCGCCGTCGGTGATGAGGACGATACGCCGGGTGGCGTCACCGCCGTCGAGGTCCTCGGCCGCGCCCAGGAGGGCCGGTCCGATCGGTGTCCAGCCGGTGGGGACGAGGGTGGCGACCGCGGTCTTCGCCTCCGTACGGTCCAGTGGTCCCACGGGATAGAGCTGCCGGGTGTCCTTGCAGCCGACCTCGGTGTCCTTGCCCGGATAGTTGGCCCCGAGGGTGCGGATGCCCAGCTCCACCTCCTGCGGCACCGCGTCCAGCACCTCGTTGAACGCCTGCTTCGCCGCGGCCATCCGGGACTGGCCGTCGATGTCACGGGCCCGCATCGAGCCGCTCACATCGAGGACGAGATCGACCTTCGGTGCCGGTTTCCCGGTAGGTTCATCGGCGGCGGCAGCGGGAGGGAAGAGCCCTAGGGCCAGAGTGACCACCAGACCGCACACGGCGGCTGCCGACCGTTTACTTATGATCATCGCCGGATGATATGAGAATGGTACCAGGGAACCAAACGCGAGCTGACGAGGCGTCAGAAGGCGTCAAGTGCGTGACGTACGGAGGAGGTTGAGGCATGGGTGGAGTGAACAGACGGCGGTTCATCGGCATGGGAGCGCTTGCCGCCACCTCGGTCCTCACGGCGCCCGCTCCCGGCCCGGACCGGTCCCGGTCCGGACCTGCCGCCGACACGGCGGACGCTCCGGCCGCGCCCTCCCGGCCGCGCGCCGCAGCCGTCCGGCCGCTCTTCCTCGGTACGTACACCTCCGCCGCGGGCGGCGGCAGCGGTGTGGGACTCGCCACATACGATCCCGCGACGGGCGCGATCGCGGGCACCGGAACGGTCACGGGCGTCGAGAATCCGTCGTATCTCGCCGTACATCCCGACGGCGGCACGCTGTACACCGTCAATGAGCAGCAGAACGGCGGAGTCACCGCGATCGCCCTGGCCGAGGACGGACGCCACCGGGTCCTCGGCACCCGGAGCACCGGCGGAGCCGGGCCCACCCATCTCTCGGTGCATCCGGACGGGCGGTGGCTGCTGAGCGCGAACTACACCTCCGGCAGTGTGGCCGTGCATCCCATCGACGCGTCGGGCGCGCTGGGCGAGCGCACGGATCTGGTGGCGCACTCCGCTCCGCCGCCCGGTCCCGGCCAGGACGGCCCGCACGCCCACCAGATCGTCACCTCGCCGGACGGCGGCCATGTCCTCGCCGTCGATCTGGGCAATGACACGGTCTACACCTACCGTCTGGACACAACGGCCGGGACGCTCGCCCAGGTCTCGTACGCGCGGCTGCGCCCGGGCGCGGGCCCTCGCCATCTCACCTTCCATCCGTCGGGCGCGTACGCCTATCTCGCCAATGAGCTGGACAACACCGTCGTCGTCTGCGCGTACGAGCCGGCGACCGGCCTGCTGACGCCCGGCGAGCCGCAGTCCACCGGCACGCCCGGCGCGAACGGCGGCTTCCCGTCCCAGCTCGTGGTCACCAGCAACGGAGCCTTCGCCCACCTCGCCAACCGCGGCCCGAACACGCTCACGCGATACGCCGTCGAGGCGGCCGGCGCCACACTCCGGCTGCTGGACACCGTGCCGGCCGGTGGCGACTTCCCGAGACAGCTCGCCCTCTCGCCCGCCGGAAATCTGCTGTTCGCGGCCAACCAGCGGTCGAACACGGTGACGGTCTTCCACATCGACCAGACCGGCGGCGGCCTGCGGCCGGCGGGCGAG
>NZ_FMDK01000135.1 GCF_900091995.1 Streptomyces sp. MnatMP-M17 | reverse complement strand
CATCGTCCAGAGCCGGGGGGCCGGGCACGGCCGCACCCGCCGCACGTACGGGGGGCGGGTCCTCCGCGGCCCCAGGAGCGGCCAGCGACGTCCCCGGACCGACGACGGGCACAGCCGGGCCTTCAGCCGCTCCGGGTGCGGCAGACGGCAGCTGCGCGGCATCCGCCACCCCGGCATCTGTGAGCGCCTCACCGGGCACCGCGACCAGCACGTCGCCGGGCGGCACGAGCGAGGCCTCCACCAGAACCGCCAGCGGCGTCGTACGGTCCAGCAGCACCTGCGGCACACCCCGCCGCACCGGCGAATCCCCCGCCTCCACCACAAGATCACCCAGCTTCGGACGCGCCGCCGTGCGCGCCCACGACGGCCACGATCCGAGCCGAGCCCGCCCGGACTCGTCCAGCCGGACCACCGGGATGAGCGCAGCACGGTAGGTATGACGAGACTTCGCATCCCGCTTCGCGATCACCACGACCTGGTCGTCGTCCCGCGCGGCATCGACCAGCTGATACAATCGCGTACGTGCCTCGGACACCCCCAACTCAAGTACGCCCAGCGCCGACTCGGGCACGGGGACAGCAGACGAGCCGGACGCAACCGTTGCAGCGGACTCGGCAGCGGGCGCCGAAGCCGAATCGGCGGACGAGCCGGACGGATCAGGGACAGCAGAACCAGCAGACATCAACGATCTCCCCAAGCAGCAGGCAAAACGAGCAATAGATCCCGTCGGGGCACGTCCCACCAGCAACACCAGGACGCCCAGACACGGCGTCGCTACGAACTGGTGGCGACCCCGTCCGAGCGGTATCGGATGCGGTCGGTCTCCAGCGTCTCGGCGAGCAGGCGACTGACCGTGAGCGGCGCATGCCGGTCCGCGCAGTCAGCAGCCCACGTCTGGTGGGCCCAGCAGGTGACGCGGTCATCTGCGTGCATCCCGGCCTCCTCCAGCTGGTCATCACGCCCGATCGCCACAGCCAGCCCCTTAGTCACCATCAACACCCCTCTCACGTACGGGGAGAAGGTCCGAGCCGGGGAAGTCGGGATGGCTCCTCCACCGATCCGCGATGTCCCTCAGCTCCCGCCACACGATCTGGGCCGCGCCTTGGTCGTCCCGGTACACGGCCCCGACGACGCCCTGGTGCGCGGCCTGCGCTTCCCCCCAGCCCCGCCCGGTAACGCCCACGGCTGGCTCACTGTCGGCCGTCGGATACCGCCCACCAAGTTCGCCCACCAGGCGCTCGCATACAAACTCGTACCGCCCCGCGTACCCACCTCAGCCGACAACGGCACACGAGCCCCCAACCATGATCAACACGAATGAGACAGCAGCCGGGCGGGTCCCGACACGGCAAATGCCACTCGGCGCACAAACAACGGCGAGCACACTCAACAGGGGTACGCCACGCCCCACATCACCAGCGAGCCGCAGCACCTCACACACTACCCAACCCGTAACACCATCCGCCACCAAACACGTAATGTGAAGGAGGGGGCAGGGGAACGGGAGCTAAGCGACCCGTAACGCCCGGGAGGGTGGAGGAGGGATGCGGAGGCTACCCGAAGCCGGCATAACGACGAAGTGCGAGGAGGGCACGGGAGGAGGCGGTCAGGCAACGCGAATGGCACGCCGACATGTGATCGGGCCGAGCAGCACACACCACGACTGCAAGCACGCTGGTCGTACTGGCGCAAGCACACGCCGCAACCGGCCGCTGCAACGAGTCGGGGCAGGTCGAGCGCGCAACAACGTTCGGTGCTCAGCGAACGGTGTCGAGGAGATCGAGGACGGCAAGCCTGATCGGCCTCGGTGTCATGAGGGGGTTGTCGTGCAGGACGCTGTCGCTGTCGGCGAGCGGCGCCAGGGCCGCTGCGACGTCGGCAGGCAGCCCGGTGGCGGTTGCCAGAATGCCAGCCAGAAGGATCTGCTGGTGGGCCGGTTGGCTCGGCGCAGCAGTGTAGGTACGCCCGGTGAGGTGCCACGGGGTGGCGCTAGTGTCCATGGTGTCGGGGCTGGTGATGGCGTCGATCATGGCTTGTTCGGCTTGGGGGTCGCGGCGGATGCGGTGGGCCGCTGCCTCAAAGAGTGTGGGCGCAGCAAAGTCGGCGCTGCGGCGCTGGAGCCGTTCGGCGATGCGCAGGGTGAGGTGGGGTACGTGGGCAGCCGGGGCGAGGTTGATCGTCACGGCGATGGCTTCGGGCCAGGTCCAGTCGATCCGGTAGGTGCCGGCGAGGTGTTGTTGCAGGGCGCGGTAGAGACTGTGCGCGTGCGGGTCGTCCGGTAGAAGGCGGGCCAGGGCAATGCGGCACCAGCCAGTGACGGCCATGTCGATGTCGTCGTCACTGATCAGCTGTGGTGACGGTTTTCTGCCCGGGGGGCGGATCAGGAGTTCCAGCAGCTCACGCCGATGGGCGTCGAGCGGAAGGAGTTTGCCCGCCACGTGGAGTACAGGTTGGGGGTCGTTGTCGGCCCGGGCCGCCTGGGCTGCTTGACGGAGCAGACCTGGATCGTCCGGGTTGGTGTCGGCGTACCAGGCAAACACATCCTTGTCGTGCAGGAGTTCGGGGTCAGCGCGCACAGCATTGCTTAGTGCACGGTCGAGTTCGGGGTGCCGGGCAGCAACGGTCGCCAGCGTGGCCCATACCTTGGTGAGCTCCGGAGGGGTGCGGCTGAGCCGACCGGTCAGGCGTTCGAGCAGCTGGTTGCCGCACTGTTGTTGAAGCGCGGTCCAGTGGGTTGCGACCAGCTTGGTCAGCTGGAGGTCCGGGCCGGAGAGGGGATCGTCGAATTCGGCGGAGGCGGGTCGGCCGTTGTTGCGCTCGACAACGCCTTCCAGAAGGGTGACGTCACCAAGCAGGAGCACGATCACCCAAGCGGTGCGTCGGCGGTCGTCGCCCGTGTTCAGATCGTAGGAGAGCAGTTCCTGACGGCATTCGGCGCGCAGCTTCTCCTGTGCCTGCTGCCAGTTGGTGTGTGCTGTGGTGGATTCCGATGTCGCGCCGTCGCTGCCGGACGCCAAGACGGGAGTGACGGCGAGGGTACGGGCCAGCGCTGTCGCGGCGGCCCGACGCACTGGGCTCGAGGTGTCGTGGCGCCATTCCTTGAGCAGTTCGGTCACGGTCTCGGTGTCGATGCCGCGCCGGGTGAGCTGCTGGGCGATCAGCACGCGCAGAGCGGGCGGGAGCGGATTGAGCAGGGCCGTGGCTTCGGCGATGATCTGTGCGGCTTGCGGGCTGTTGAGCGGGCCATAGCCGATGAGGACCGGGCCAGCCTCGGGATCGGCGCCGGTCAGGCATTGGCGGGCGTAGGTCAGGACTTCGGGGACTTCGGGCCATGCTCCGATGATCCAACCGCGCGCGGTGCCGAAGTTCTCTCCTGGCACCGCATCGAGGCAGACGCAGGCAAGCGCCTGTGCGTCATGGTGTTCCAGAGCGTGTTCGGCCTGATCGAACAGGACGGGAGAGGGTTCGCCACGTACGGCGTTCTTACAGTCGATCCAGAGGCTGGCGAGGGCGGCGATGGCATGCTGGACGCCCTCCCGGGGGCGCTGCTGGATCAGCTGGAGCAGGTGATCGATGCCGTCGGTGGGTCTCAGGACCGTCGCCACGACCTCGACGAAGGACACGGCGTCATCAACAGGACCGTTGATCTTGCGCAACAGAGCTTCTCGGGCAACGGGGTCGTCGCCAAAGTGCTCTTGGAGGGCCCGGGCAGCTACGGCTGTACCGAAAGTCGCGTCGAGGGCACTGATCAGGTGATCACGTACCTGGCCGGTACGGGCCAGCCGGGCCAGGTGGAAGGTGTTGTCTGCCGGGTGGAAGGATTCGTGCAGGAGGCGGGTCTGAGCGGCGTCGCGGATGGCAGGCTCATCGGCCCAGGCGGCCGGCGCGTTGGCCAGGGAGTAGGGCAAGTAGTCGTCGGAAGCGATCTTGCGTGCCGCCCACTGGACGACCCTTGAATCCTGCGGAAATGCGGTGAGCACCACCCACCAGGCGAGCTCTCTCCATCCTGGCGTGCCGGGCCGGCCGGGGGTGCCCGACAGGATGGCAAGGCAGAGGTCCCGCACGGACTCGTCGCCCTGCGCTGCGTCGCTGACCATCTCCGCAGTCACCCGGTCCAGGACATCCCCCACCGAGTCCCGTTCGAGCAGGCTGAGCAGCCACTGACGGTCGTTCTCGTCGTAGGGTTCCATGCCCTGGGGGGTATCGCGTCGCAGGGCCCGGTGCGCGCGCAATGCGACGGCCCGAAGACCGATCGCGCCCTGGCGCATGCCCCAGGAGATCAGTTCCATCGTCCTGGTATGCCCGGGCCAGCCGGTGACCAGTGCTTCGAGCGCGGCGGCCTGGATGGTGGTGTCGCTTCCTTCGCATGCCAGGACGGCCAGGGCCTGTGCCATTTCGTCGGTGCCTGCCATGCGCTGGGCGAGGGCGTGGGCCGAGGCGTGCTTGACAGCGTCAGAGGGGTGGCGCAGTGCCTGCAGGAGGATCGTCTCGGCGTCCGGTACGGCGATGTCTGTGCGGCGCAGCGACCAGTAGGCGTTCGGCTCGTCGGTGGTTGCTATGGTCTTGCGGGCGAACCACGGCAGCAGAACCCGGCGGGCAGTGGTCTCGGCCAGGGCGCCGGTGAGGGCGGCGAGCAGGCGTGCCCGGTGAGGCATCCAGGGGTGGTGCTCGACGCGGGCGCAGAGCAGTTGGGCGAAGCGGGTAACCTCCCGATGGGGCATGCGCACTCCGGCGGCCAGGGCCTCCGCGGCCAGTTCGTGGCCGCCCAGTTCCGCTGTCGAGTTCTTCGGACCTGCGTCGAGGGCCGTCTGCAGGAGCTCGGCGGCGTCGCTCGGGCGGTCCTGCCCGGCCAGCAGGGCAAGCAGCACGTCCCGCCAGGAACGGCTTCCCGCTCTGGAGCGGACGACCGCCTGCTGGCTGGCAAGGGGCAGGGTCATCAGGTGCTCTGCGCATAGCTGCTCGGCGACAGCTCGGTGGGCAAAGCCCAGGGTGCCGGCTCCCTGGGCGAGCAGGATGCCGAGATCACCTTCGGCCACCTCCATGATCTGCGGGGCCAGACGGCGGGCCTCCACGCCGTCGTAGCCGAACAGGTCGTCATCGCACAGTGCCCGGACCACACTGGCACGCCATACCCGGGTGCTGGCGGCAGGTCCTGTGTCGGCCTGTCGTAGCTCGTAGGCGACAGCGGCCAGCACCTGGCGGATGTCCCGGGTGTCCAGTCCGCCCGCGGGCCGGCGCACGTCGCGACGCCGGATGGCCGGATGCTGCTCGATCAGTACGTCAACCAGCCGCCGGTAGGCCTGCATGCGCCGCGTGGGCAGCGGGCCCCTGGACCACATTCCGGCCAGCATCAGCAGGAACAGCGGAACGGCGGCGAGCGCCTTGAGGTCAGCCACGGCCTTGACCTCGTCCAGGAAGCGGTCGGCCGTCTCATCCATGAGACGCTGCGCGGCAGGCCCCGCCTCCTGCTCGCCCGCGGGAGGGGCCGGCTCGGCAGTCACAGCCCTGGCGAAGGCAGCCCGTGTCATGCTCTGCTGCTGTGCCGCAGACAGCGGCGCCAGGTTTCCCACCCGCCATCCCGCCAGCGGCATCAGACGGCGCAGGGCGTAGGGGCGGCTGGAGACGATGGCGGCGACGTTGCGGCTGCGGACGAAGTTCTCCAGAAGTGTCAGGGCAGGGTGAGCGCTGTCCTCGTCGGTCCACTCGTCCAGGCCGTCGACGACCAGCAACAGCCGGTCATCGGCCAGGGCTCCGGCCACCAGATCGTGCAGGTGCTGCGCGGAGTAGCGGGTGAGCCAGGCCCGGACAGCGGACTCCACCGACCGCTCGGCGTCCTCTTTGATGTATGCGCACAGAAACGAGAACGGCAACCACACCGGCAGATGTGAGCCGAACTTCGCGACCAGGGCTGCTGAACGGGGGCTGTCGTCCAGTAGGTCGGACACCACGAAGCGCAGCAGACTCGATTTTCCAGCCCCCGGCCCGCCGGCCACGACCGAGAGATCACCGTCGGCCAGCCATTCGTCGCAGGCGCTGCGGGTCACCTCCAGCCCGCCCAGCTCGTCCTCGACCCGGCCGCGCTCCAGCAAACGGTCCACGGCGGGTACGGCGTCACGGTAGGACCAGGGGGCGTACCCGTCGACGACCTGTTCCATCTCCGCTGTTCCTGCCGCACCCGGGCCTGTTGCGCTAGGCAGACCGCGCCCGTCCCGGCGCTCGTCCGCCGAAGACTGCTCGCCCGCAGTGCCCGACGGACTCCCGAGGAACTCACCGCCGCTGTCGGTGATGTCCAGCAGGACGTACTCAAGCGGCTTCGGCGGGTGCGCAGACACGGCCGGAGCCAACAAGACCGCCCCTGTGTCCTGAAGAGCGAAGGACGCCCGGTACAGGCTGCGCAGACCAGCGCGCAAAGCCTCCACATCCTGGCCCGGCAGCCTGCCCGCCAGAGCCTGTTCGGCCTCGGGACCGCAGAACTCGGCCACCCAGGCGCGGCCGAAGAAGTCGTCGACGATCTCGGGCAGCTGCCGCAGCCGCTCGCTCACCGACTCGCGTCCCCAGCGCTCGAGCCGGATCCCCGCCTTCTCTGCTCTGTCCGCCTGGCGCTCAAGTTCCTCAGCCAGCGTGGTGGGGCGCAGGGCATGGGTGGTGGCGTAGATGAAGACTTCCGACCGGTCGGCCCAGGAACCGGCCAGGAACTTGTCGACCGCCTTGATGATGTCCGCCGACGTCAGCGTCGCCACACGCTTTGACTGCAAGGTGGTGTAGCGGCGGCCGGGATCGGTGCCGGCGGACACGGCCGGACCGCGGGTGTTGCGGACGAACAGGTCGATGCCTTCCTGGCCTTGCCCTGCTGTGCCGTACAACTCGGCGTACTCAGCCTGGCCGTCCAGCTCAGCCAGCCGCAGAAACAGCCGCTCCGCATCCGGCCACGGCAGTTGATCCAGCGGCAGATAGTCGGCCTTGGTGGCAATCGGCGGCCGGACTCTGCCCGAAGGAGGAACACGCAGGCTCGTCGGCACCTCCCCCGACGACCGCACCACCGCACCGCTCCGCCTCGCCACGACCCGTATCGTCGCACGGCACTCCTACGATTTCTCGGCAAGTCCCCCACGAGGAATGCATCTGCTTGGCTGTGCGACGCCGTGGGGGGGGGTGATTCAACCGAGACGTGGGACTGCTGTGCCCATTGATGCGTCCAGGCCCGCCCTCACTCGCGGGTGGTCGTCTCCCCTGCACCGGCCTCTTCCGTGTCCTTCTCGGGTTGCATGGCCGCGCGCACATCGCCGAAGAGGTTGATCGTGGTGATCCGCGGGCGCTGTCCGACACCGTTCAGCGCGATGATCGACACCAGCCCCCAGACGACGGCCACCAGGCCGGCCGCGGTGCCCCGGGCGGCCTGTCCGGTCCCAAACCACGTCATCGCAACGGTGCCCACCCCCCAAAGCATCCACGTCAGCCGGGCCGCGAAGGCGCGAACGACGGTGGAGAGCACCAGCGCCAGGATTCCGAGGCCAATCCACAAGGCGTGCGCCGCCCCGGGGGTGAGCGGCAGGCCAGCGGTATGTGCGTGAAGGAACCGGGTGACCGGTTCGTCGACGGTGCGCACCGCCAAGTGGGCGTGGTGGCCGAGGTCGAGAGCTCCGACGGCCTGAGCGAGGCCGACCCCGATGCCGTACAGGCCGGGTAAGACGATCGGGCTCAGGCAGATCCACATCCATACAGGAGCCTCGCGCCATTTGCCGGACAGTACGGTGTGGAGTTCGTCGGCGCGGCGGTCGATCCACTGCGCGTCCATCACACGCAGCCACGGCTGCTTCTTGGCGAGTTCGGCGGCATGGTTCGGGGACAGGTTGGGTGCGCGCAGGTCGGCGGCGAGGTCGGCCAGGGCTGCGCGGGTGGTGCGCCGCAGAGCCGGGTCGTAGCCCACGACAGTGATCGAGAAAAACAGCATCGTCCAAGGCGCGGTGAGCAGCCACCACCACGGGCCCCAGGAGAGGCCGGCCTGCAGGCTCGCCGCGGCGCCGGCGGCGGTGAGGGCGGCGGTCAGGCAGCGCAGTGCGCGGGGGGCAAGCGTGGCGTAGGTGATGGGCAGAGGTCGAGGCAGGGGTTCGCGGCGGGCGGCGGCGCGCAGCCACGGCCACAGGCGCGCGATCAGGTGCCAGGGTTCGGCGACCAGGACCAGCCCGGAAAGGGCGACCGGGTCGGTGATCACGATCCAGCCGGGGGCCTGCACGGCAAGAGCTACCAGGTGGAGCGAGGCGCCGGCGGCGGCGATCAGGCAGCCGAGCGTGCGGCCGAGCAGCGTCGTGGCGGCGTGCCAGCGCTCGCTGCGCCGCACCGTGATGTCGGTGGCGGCGGTGGTGGCCGCCAGTCCCATTTGGCCGGCCACTTCGGTGCGCAGCGCGTGGCCCTGGTCGAGGAGTAGGCGTGCGGTGCGCAGTGCCTGGGCCGGGTCGGCCAGGAATGCCGTCTGGTCCAAGTCCGGCTCGGGCTGCTCCGGTTGTGGTGCGGCGGCCTCTTCCTTGGCGGGGCCGACCAGGCGGAGGAGGGCGAGTTCTTCTTCCAGTTCCAGGCAGCGGCGACGGGCGATGGCGGCGAGTTTCTCCGCTTCGTTGCGGGCCTGGCGGGCTTCGGTGAGGTCCTGTTCGGTCTGCTTGAGCTGCTCGATGGCGCGGGTGAGTTTCTCCTGGGCCTGGTCGGCGTTCTCGCTCTCCGGCGAGACGGCGGCGAGCTGTTCGATCTGGACCCGCAGCTGGGCGTTGAGTGCGGTGAGCAGGACCACGAGTTCCTGGGCGGTGGCCAGGTCCTGTGCCAGTCGGTGGCTGTGGGCGTCGGCCTGGGCCAGGCGTCCGCGGCCCTCGGCGATGAACCGTGCGGCGACCGGCGCTGCCCCCGAGGGCGGTCGGCGCACGGCCAGGTCTCCGGCAGGCGGGTTGGTCGCCCGTTCCCACAGCCGGACCGCCCGGGTCTTCATCGCATCGAGCTGGCTGGCCGGGGCGGTGGCCTCGACCAATTTCAGCACCACGTCCATCGTCGGCACCGTGCCGGACAGGTGGTTGCCGATGCTGGAGCGGGACCAACTGAGTTCCTTGGCCAGATCGTCGTACGTCTTGCCGGACTTCTCGCGCAGTTCCCTAAGGAACTCGGCTAACGCCCGCGCCTGCGGCGTCTCCGCCCGGATCGCAGCCGGTTTGCGGCCCCGCTTCCCCCCACCCGCCATCCACGCCCCCATCAGCGCATTCATTTGTCCAGGACATACCAAGCAATGTCCAGAGTCGACCTGTGCGAACCCTCCGCGGGCGGTGTGGACATTTCCCGGCCGCCGCACGCTCAAGGCATACCGCTCAACCCCAACCGCCGTTACCGGGAGCTGACTTATGCGCACCGCCGCTACTGCGAGCCGCCGTTCCTCCGCCGTCCGCCACCCTGCCCGCGCCGTCCCCGGTGCCCGCCGCCGGCGCCCCAGGCACGGGGACATAGCCGTTGACACCGCCACGGGCCTGCTCGTCGACCTTCGCCAGGCCCCGGACAGCGTCCGCGTGCTGCCGCGCGGGCAGGCTTCCGGCCGTTACAGCTGTCTGGCGTGCGGGCGGACGCTGGAGCTGTGCGGGCCCCGCGATCACACCGACTTCACCGCCCGCTTCCGTCACACCCGGCACGAGATCGACCGCTGCCCGGCCACCCCCGGGTATCTGGCCCGTGTGCGTGCCGCCGTCACCGACACCCAGGCTCTCGCCGAGCGCCTCGCTGCCGCCGCGCCCGGAGTACGCATCCAGGCGGCCATGACCGCCACCGCCGAGCCGAAGGTGATGCCGGTGCTGGCACTGCGGCTGGAGGCCCCCTCCGGCGCCGGCGTCATCCACCTCCCCCACGGCGAGCTGAGCGACCACCAGGCCGACCGAATCCTGGCCAACCGGAACACCGCAACGCGGCAGTGGGTCCTGTTCGACCGCCACGACGGCGCCCACTACCGCGCGGCCGGCCAAGTTCAGGTCCGTACCCGCCGACAGGACCAGCGCATCGACAAGATCAGCCCCACCTCCGGCCAGCAGCGTTTGGCCCAGGCCCAGTTCGCCGTGGCCTGGCGCGACGACGGCACACTGCTACTGCCCTTCGGCGGCCACCCGATCACCTACCCGCCCCGGGCCACAGAGGACTGGAGCGGATCGGCAGCCTCCTGGCAGCGGGACTGGAAGATCAGCCACCCCAGGCCCGCCGACGGCGCCGCCTGGTGGGGCCTGCTGCCCCTGCCCCTGCGCGCCCTGGCCGCCCCCGCCCTGCTGGGCGCCGCGGTCACCGCGATGACCGACCTGGAAGCAGCGCAGTCCGGCCGCGAGGCATACCGGCGCGGCAAGGCCCGCGAACGCTACGCCCAGCAGGCCCGGCTCACCACCGCCCGACCGCGGCAGCTCGCCCTCCCGCTTCCCGCCGACACCGCCGCCTCCCCCGACAGCACCATCTCCGCCGCGGACCAGACTCCCCAGAGCCCGGCGGCGGCCGCTCCGGCGCCTGATCCCGAAACCGCCGCTCATGAAGGCCGACCGCGCCGGTGGCGGCGCTGGCGCAGGCTCCTGGCCCGGCTGCGCCACCGCTGAAGCGCCGAGCCAGCATCCCGGACGCAGTAGCGAACCGGAGGTTGCCCGGGCGGAACACCGCACGATGTAGCCGAACTACCGTGCCAGTGCTTGCAGGCCGCTGGCCAGATCAGCCTGTGCCAGTTCTTCGCGCTCGTCCGGTGTGAGCCAGAGGGCGGATGACCCGGCAGCGGTGCGCTCCACCAACAGCACGTCGTCGACGGCCTCGGCGACGGCGTGCAGGTGGCTGATCACCATGACAAGGCGGTCGCTGCCGGACCGGGTGCGCAGCACCTCAAGAGCCGAGTCCAGTGCGGTGGTGTCGAGGGCTGCGAAGCCCCCGACAAGGAACAAGGAGCCGAGAGCCGGCCCGCTGCGAGAATGCAGTGCGGCGATCGCCAGGGCCAAAGCGAGCGATGCCTGGAATTTCTCTCCCCCGGACAGTCGCTTTGGGGGTGGGCGACTTTGGAGGTGCGGCTGACGATATCGAAGCTGTCGGCGAAGCCGAATCGCTGTCGGACATGTGCCCGAGCAGGTCACTGGCGACGCCGAGCAGTGCGCGGGTGCGCAGGGTGGTGAGGGGCGGATTCCAGCGATCATCTGTCCCGGGCGATGGCGCGCAGGGAGTTCTCGGCGCGGAGCAGTTGCAACCACCTCTAGAACCCAAGTCGCCCTGGTGGAAACCTGTTCAAACCGCCCGAGCCAGGCAGGGTCCGTGAAGCCGACGGCCGCCACGCGGAGCCGAGCGCGGGGCTGATCAACTCGCAGTCCGTCCGCACCGCCTACGCGGTCCCCGCAGCTGCAGGACCGCAAGAGGTTGATCGTCACCGATAGTCTCGGCCTGCCCCTGACCGTCCACGTCATTGCGGCGAGCATCCACAACCGTGACAGCGCGAAGCGGCCGTTGCTGTGGACCACACTCGACCATCGTCGCGCTACCCCACTCACCCTCGCACAGATTCTTGTCTCGACACTCCAAAGGGTGACCTGCAATCAACAGGAACGTTGCTGTTCGTAAGCGTATGTGTACGGTGCGCCAGTGACGGTGCACCAGGCAGCCCACGAGCGGCTGGCCGAGGTCGGCAGCAACATCGCCGACGACTACATGACGTTGAAACTGCTGGCGGCCGGCCTGGCACGGATCCTGTGGGAGCGCCAGCGCGTCCGTGAAGGGGCGGAGCCCACGACCGGCCTGCTCCCGCAAGCGTGGCGCACGGGTGTGACACGGTTGTGGTGGCGTGCGCTGGAGCAGGGAAGCAATCCGCCGGTCAGCGACATGGAGGTGTTCGCCTGGTGCCGACTGCCGCTGAGGTGCTGGCCTGTGCGACTGGATGTCTCTGACAGCGACGCAGAGAGCCTGTTGATCGACGGCGAGGAATTGTCGGCGTTCGCGGATGAGGCGGCCCGGCTCGCGCCCAGGTCGGACGTCGAGGCGGAGCTCACGGAGAATCGGGCGTTCGCCAAGCTGCAAGCCGCGGCGGAGTTGCACGGGCGCACGGAGGAGGAGGTCCAGCAGGCTTATGTGGCGCTGCGGCTGTTCCTGATCGAGACGCCGGTGGTATCCGATCTTGAACTGAACAAGCTCACGGGGCGGTTCAAGGAGGTGGACCGTCACGGTCGCCTGTATGTGCGGGACTTCTTCGACGCCGCCTACCAGTACCGCAAGACCGGTGGGTCTGCGTCCTGTCGGGTCTGCAGCGACTGCGGCAACCCCCTGCACGAGGGTGTTGAGATGTGCGGGACGCCCGGCTGTACCGGGGTTCCGGTAATCAGGCAGCTCAAGGTGCTGGAGGGCTATTACGTGCAGCACCGCGGGGTGCGGGTCTGCATGCACGACCCGGGCTTGGTGGAAAAGCGCCTGTTCGATGCGCTCAGGCATCTGCCCGAAGGTCGGGCGCGGCTTCACAAGTGGCCGGGCATGGACGCATGCGACGTCGCCGTGGAGTTCCCCGATCCGGCCGCGCCGGATGATCCGGATCGGTCCGAGAGGTGGGCGGGGGACGCCAAGGACTGCACGAGCGCGACGATGCTGGGGCGCTCGTTCAAATGGAACCAGCACATGCGGGCACGGCATCGGTTCTTGATCCTGCCCCAGCACCGGTTTGAGCAAAAGCACTATGTCGACGACCTCAAGCGGGAGATGCAGGGCCGCAGCGACGGCGTCCGGGTCATCTCCGAGGGTGACTTCGTCTCGAAGGCCCGCGCCCGGGCTCTTGGAGGCACACCGTGGTGAGGATGGGCTCGCAGTGGTACGAGGACCTGGTCACCGACCTCCAGCAGACCGGCCTGGACGCACGGTTGGGTGACCTGTCGCCGGCGGAGTTCTGCCAGCTTGAGCTCGGCTTGTTCTATCTGGAGCAGCACCTGACCGGGCAGCCGGTCGGCGCACTGTGGACGGCGCTCAACCACTATGCGGACCTGGGGCCGACGGGCTTGGAGGTCGTCCGGCGGGTGCGGCTTCGGATGGGCGACGCGGCGCGCGGCGGCCAGTGGCGCGAGCGGCTGAACGAGTATCGCAAAGTCCCGGTCGAGCTGCGGATGTTCACCACCGGCGGTCCGCCCGGGCATCGGGTCCTCAACCACACCCTCTTCGAGCGGTACCCCTCGCCGCATCTTCCGCAGCGAGAAGGCGTCTACCGGGCTGCGCTCACCGACGCGGTTCCCTACGACACCGAGCCGGCCCACGAACCGGTGCCGCCCGGCGCCGAGTGCTTCTTCAAACGGCGCGACGGCGCGGTCGAGAGCCTGCGGATCCCGTCCTGGATCCAGGTCGCCCCACCGACCGCACGGCTCGCTGCGCGCGCGAGCCGCGTCCGGGAACCGTTCCCTGTCACCCGCGACGATCTGGCCCAGGCCTTCAAGGAGATGGACCGGGCCCTGGAGTCACACCCGCAGATCAGTGACCGCGACTTCGAGCGCCGCTTTCAGAACATGACGTTCTCGCGTGTCGACCAAACGGCCGGGCGACTCGTCGACGGCCTAGGGGTGTTCACCGTCGACGGGATCGCCCACACGGTCGGGTTGATGAACGCGGGCAAGAGCACCTTGCTGGACGGGCTGGCGTTCATCGGTGTCCAGCGCGGACTGCGGGTGGGCTACGTGATGCCGTCGATCAGCGCCGCGCTGGCCAAGGTGCGGTTCCTGCGCGCGCTGGGGATCCGCGCGGTCCCGCTGATCGGCCGTACCACCCGCGAACGCCACGTGGAGAGCTACTGGCGCGACGAGCTGTACGACGTGGACGCCGGGCACGCGCTGCCTGGCCCGGAGTTGGATCCGGCGGCGGAGTTCACCACGTCGATGTGCCTGCTCGAGCCGCTGCGTACCGGTGCCGGGCGCGGTGACGCGCCGTTGCGGGAGGAGGACTTCCCCTGCCGCGGGCGGCTGAAGCTGCCGAAGAAGCGCGAGTTGCACGACTGCCCGTTGACGCACGTGTGCCCGCAGCAGGCCGCGGCGCGCGCGGTCCCGGATGCGCAGGTGTGGGTGATGACATCCTCCGGTCTGGTGAGCAGCAGGATGGAGGGCTCCTCCTACCGGGCGCGGCAGATCGAGGCGATCCAGCACGAGCTGGGCCTGTTGCTGGTCGACGAGGCCGACAAGGTGATGGGTGATTTCGACCAGCGGTTCATGCTGCAGGAGCCACTCACCTTTCCCGGTGGCTGGAGCGCCCGCACGGCGATCGCCTGCCATGACAGTCTCGACGCCGCCTGGCATCAGCCGCTGACCCACCCTGATGTGCGCCGCTACCAGGGCTACATGCTGCGGCACTATCAGGCGCTGGCCGGCCTGTACCCGCTGCTGGTGACTCCGCCGGACAAGAGGAACAAGAGCCAGGACAAGGGCGGGAGCGGCAGGGGCCGGGGCGGGGAGGAACTGCTGTCGGAGATCGTCGCGGAGGGCCCGTTCAGCGGTTTCTCGCTGCTGAACCGGCTGGCCCGATCCTTGCACGGAATCACCACCTTGCAGGAGCGGCCGGACCAGGCCAAGGAGGAAGAGGCCGCGGACCGGTTCTTCGACGAGTTCCTCGCGCCGTTGGCCCGGGACCCGTTCAAGGCGCCTCCCGGTCACCTGGACCGCCTGCTGACCGCGATGACGGCCGGCTACGACACCGAGTGGTCCGGGAAGGAAGCAGCCGAGGGATGGCTGCTCGAACACGCGCCGAAGGACAAGGACGGGAACGTCAGCGGCTGGGTTGAGCAGATGCTGCCGCAGCTGGTACGGCTGCTCATGGCCGGCATCTGGTCGGCGCGGATCACCACGAGTTTCTTCGGCGCCAACTCGCTGCTGCCCGCGGTCCAAAAGCAGATGCCGATGGAGGCGGCCGACAGCTTCTTCAAACACCAGCCGCCACCCGACCTGCAGATGCTCGTGCCGGAGCAGGCCATGGGCAACATGCTGGCCCTGCAGTGGAAACCGAACCGGGACGGCACCAGCGGTTCGCTGGAGATCCTGTGGCTGCGCGGGGTGGGCCGCTGGCTGCTCTACCACCTGCACGACCTGCTGGGATGCGAGGGTATCGAGGGCCCCAACGTGGTGCTCACCTCTGCCACGAGCTGGATGCCCGGCTCAGCGCGCTACCACGTGGCCATCACTCCGCAGCTGATCCTGCGCGAACCCGAGCCGTGTGCGCAGGCGCTACGCCAGAGCCGGATGCTGTTTCGGCCACAGTATCGACCCGGCGACCACAAGGGCATCTTCGTATCCGGCGCCGGTGGCCGCCAGCAGCGTGAGGACGCGCTGCGCGCCGTCCTGGACGCGATCTGCAACCCCGCGCCCGGGGCCTCCAGGTCGTTGGTCGACCAGGTGCGTGATCGGCTGGACCCCGATCGTCAGCGGCTCGCGTTCGTCACACTCAGCGGCAAGGACGCGGCAGCGTGCGCACTGCACATGAACCTCAAGACCCGCCTGGCGGCCCGCCACGTCACCCCCGACTCCGAGGCCCCTGGCCGGTATGGGCTGGCCTACCGGCGGATCGGGCGCTTCGCCGCGACGGACGCCGACGTCATGCTCGCCCCGGAGGGGTCGCTGCAGCGCGGCCACAACGTCCTCAACGGACGGGGGGTGGCAGCGTTCGGCGCCTTGTTCTACCTCGCCAGGCTGCACCCGCCCGCCGACGACCTGTCGTTCCCGCTCGCCGTTCTCAACCAGTACGCGATGCAGCGACTGCTGGACCCGGTGGACGGCACGGCCCCGGGTGTGGACCTGAGCAAGCAGGCCCAACTGCTGCGCGCCGATGCCCGCGGCCTGTGGCTGACCTTGATGGGACAGCCGCTGTTCTTCTCCCGCCTTGCCCGCGTCGACCTTCGGCGGGCGTTCGTCAGCGACCTGATGGTGCAGCTGTACCAGACGCTCGGACGCACGATCCGCGGCAACGTGCCGACCCGGATCTACCTCATCGACGCCGCGTTCGCGCCCCGGGCCGCCAACCTGCGCGAGACGGCCGAGGACACCGACCGCACCAGCGTGCTGGTCGCCGGCCGGCAGTTGATCAACCGCCTGCTCGATCCCCCGGAGCCGGGCGCGCTGCCTGGGCGGCGACTCGAGCACGAGATCGCGAGTGCGACCTGGGGCCTGTTGGACAACCTCTTCGAGACCATGGACTGGGGCCGATGACCGAGCGACCGAAGCGACCGAAGCGACCGAAAATCTCCTTCAGCGGGATCCAGTTCCCGCTGTTCGCCGCGAAACCGGACGAGTGGTGGCCGTGCGAGCTGCACAGCGCGGCATTCCCCAGCGACCTGCTCCCCCGCCTGGAGCGGGCCTGGGCCTCCAATCCGAAAGCGCGCCACAAGGACCGCCTGCCGACGTGGGCGCTCACGGAATTGCTGCTGGAGCTGGAGCCGCAACTGCTGGCCGTCTCCACCGACCTGCACGCCGGCACCTGGCTGCGCGCGATGCGCCCGCTTGCCGACACCACCGTGGTGGCACTCGCGCTGGAGGCCTGGGTCTGCGGGCACGTCGCCCCCCACCAGGCCGACGTCCCATGGGGCGAGGTCATCGGCGAGGCACTGAAGCTGCAGTGGAAGCCCGCCCGGCCGAACCTGCTCGAACGCGGCGTGCGACCGAACGGCACCGCTGAGCCCAGCGAGGCCGCCTACAAGATGCTGGCGACATTTCTTGCCGCCAGCTGGGTCGACCGAGGCCGCCGACTGGGCGGCCGCGACACCGACCAGGGATCCTCATGGATCATGGGCCCGGCCTCGCCCGACGGTGACCGGTCAGTGTTTCTGTGGCCGCCAACCCGCCTGGCACGAGGCGGCGAGCAGGGCTACAGCACCCACTACCTGCGCTTCAACCTGGTGACACTCCCCCACGACGAGCGGCTGCTGCTGCGCGTGGTCCCGCACGTCGCGCGCATGGCCGCCACCCAGCCCGCCTACATCCCAAGGCGCAGCCACTACGAGCCCGCCACCGCCACCATGCTGCTGTACGCACCGAGCGGCGTGCTGCGCGGCACCGAGCGGGACACGCTGCTGCGCGCCCCGGTCACCGTGACCGGTGTCAAGGACGAGATGCGGTGGACGTGGAAGCCCGGCCTGCCCCAGATCCTGTCACGGCTCCCCAGCCCCGACCTGTTCCCGCTGCCCGACCAGGTCCGCAAAGACCCGGCCCACTTCGCCTCCCCGAGCGAGGCCGGAGGCGACCAAGCGCCCAAGCCCCGGGCGTTCCTGCAGCACAGCACCGGCTACAACTACTTCAAAGACGACGAGGACAACAACGACGACGGGACGCGGGAGACTGGTGGGCATCCCACCGGGACCGGCTTCCAGCCGATCGACCACCTGACTGTCTTCGAAGCCCTGGCCCCGGTCCTTGAAGAGCACCACCTCGTGCCCGTCACCCCGGCGGCGGAGGTGAAGCCGCGGTCGCGGCGGCTGCCGAAGAAGCGCACCAAGGCGGGCGTCGAGTACCCGATCGAGCTGTGGCACGCGACGCCGCGCACCGCCGACGCCGTCCACCTCGTGCTCACCCGGATCCTGGGCCTGGAGCACACCACCACTGCCCACCATGGCGACGCAGTCGTGGGCTGCTACCACGGCAACGAGTTCAGTGTCCGGCTGCGCCTGGTCAAGCCCGGGCTGCTGTTGGCCGGCTGGCCCAAGGCCACCGACAGCGACCCGGACAAGCGCCGCCGAGCCCGCCAGGCCGCCCTTGAGGAACGCGCCCGGCTGTGGCAGGACACGTTCCCACCCGAGGACCGCCCGGTCGGCTGCCTCATCGAACTGGAGGGCCCGGGCTACTACAAGGCCGCCCGGCTGGAGGACCCGAAGAAACCGCTGAAGAACGCCCTGCCGCCCCGGTGCAACCGGCTGGTCCAGATCATCAAGCCCGTCAACCGAGACCCGAACCCGGACGCGAGGAGCACCGGCCTGCACCCGTTCGAGAACACCGAGGTACGCAAGCAGGACATCGAGCGCATCACCGCTGCAGTGCTGGACCTGCTGAGGCAGCTGGGCCGCCTCCCCACGCTCCCACCGCTGTTCGACACCGCACCGCTGGAAGTATCCGCGCTGTGGCTGGCCCACACAGGTCCTCACCTCGTTCCGATGCTGCTTCGGATGCGTACCGACGGCACCGCGACCGGTCAGCTGATCCCGAGCCAGAGCCACCCCGTCGAACCGGAGATCCCTCTCGAACTGCTTCCCGCGGCGCTGGCCGAGGGCCGCGGGAAGGTGAAGCGGACCGACCAGGAAACGCTTGCCCGCTTCCTGCGCGGAGCGCTCGCCGAGGACGACACCCACGACCGGCTCTTCATCGCCCGCGCCGCGACGTTGCGCAACAAGGGATTTTGGCCCTGGCTGTCCAACCAGCACATCACCGCCGACGCCCTCATGTGGCCAGGGGTCTCGCTCACCGATCCCGGAGCGGTGCCCATCCCCCGCACACCGACGAGCCTGCCGGGCCTGCGCATTGTGCGGATCAACGACAACAACGATGAGCTGCCCCACGGCTTCGGCATCGGTCCGGCGCCGGAAGCGGCCGAGCCTGTCGCCGACATCGAGGATGCCGACGACAGGCAGGACCAGGCGGAGTCCCACCTGGGAGCCGTCCAGGGCCAAGGCGCAGCGGGCGACGGCGCGAGCGGTGGCGTCGGCGGTGATGCCGAGGAGGCGGAGTCGGTCGCGGTGCTACCCGAACTGCCATACGGGTGGGGGCGGTTCTCCGGAGTCGCGCGGTGGAATGATCGCGGCTACCTGGCCATCAACCCCCGCCCCGACACCAGCCAGCTACCCAAGGGCGTGAGCAAGCTGTCCGGGCCGGGCAACGACAGCAAGAACGGCCAGAACCCCACCTCGATGCACATCCACGCCTCCTTCCTCCAGGACGGCGATGATCCGGACCAGCTGGCGCTGTACGTGCAAACACTGCGCCGCTTCCACACCCACACAAGCAAGGCGACCTGACTGCCGGTGATCCTCCACCTGGGCAAGCTCATGGAGGAGTACATCCCCTGAGGTAACCCGGTGGGCCGCTCGGCCGAGCGGCGCTAGCTAGGGCCCGGCCACAGCCACCTCGTGCACCGTTTCCGGGCGCCATCAGGCTGCGCCCGCGGGTGTTTGTCTTCTCATGGGGCCGGACTCCTGGTCCCACCGAATATGCGAAGGGGTAATGCCGCCGATTGTCCGCCGTGCTTTTCGTGCACACGACATACTGCTCCCATGGTGGGGGTGGATCTTCCAGAGCCGCAGGGACAGCAGCGCGAGGTCGTCTACCTGGCTGCGCAGGGGCACACGGTGGTGCTCGGCACGGCGGGCAGCGGCAAGACGACGATGGCAGTCCACCGCGCGAGGTATCTGGCCGGGGCTCCCGGGATCGGTGGGCCTACGCTGCTGCTGACGTTTAACAAAGCGCTGGTGACCTACCTGAAGTCGATCGGCGCCCGGGCGCCGCATCTGACGGTGGAGAACTACCACAAGTTCGCGCTGGGCTACCTGAGTTCGGTGACCGGCGGCCCGGTCTGGGTCTGCAAGACCAAGGAAACGCTCGTCGAGAAGGCCCTCACGGAGGTCCGAGCGACCACGCAGCGCGCGGTGGCCGCCCGGCCGCTGGACTTCTTCCTGGACGAGCTGCACTGGATGGCCGGCCACGGGGTGACCGGGCAGGCGACCTACTTGAATGGGGTGCAGCGCATCGGACGGGGCACGTCTCTGGCCCCGGCCGACCGGGCCGTGGTGTACCAGGTGTACCGCCGTTACCTCGAGTTGCGCGCCGCGGCCGGCCTGAACTTGGACTGGGACGACGCGGCCAGCCAGGTGCTGGAGCACCTGAGGACCGACACGCGGCCGCGCCTGTACCGCCACATCGTCATCGACGAGGGGCAGGACTTCACTCCGGAGATGATCCGCTCGCTGGCCGCAGCGATCCCCACGAACGGGTCCTTGACATTCTTCGGCGACTACGCCCAGCAGATCTACGGCAGCCGCATGTCCTGGCGGTCGCTGGGCCTGTCGGTGTCCGGCAAGATCGAGTTCGAGCAGAACTACCGCAACAGCCGCCAGATCGCCCGTCTGGCGCACGCGATGTCGGAGATGCCGCACTTCCGCGACGAGGTCGACCTGGTGGCACCGAGGGCACCGACGGCTGACGGCCCGCTGCCCACGCTCGTGACGGTGGCCTCGAAAGCTGATCAACTGCGGCAGGCGGCTTCCTACGCTAACGGCCTGGCCGCCGACCGGCGTGTCGCAGTGCTGATGCGGACCCGTGCCCAGGAGGCGGTGCTCAGGCAGCACTTGGATCCGCGGCACCGGCACTACCGCATCCACCGCGAACTCCCGTCGTGGCCCAAGGGGCCGGGGGTGTTCTACGGCACCTACTCGGCGGCCAAGGGCCTGGAGTTCGACTCGGTGATCCTTCCCTTGTGCGATGTGGACGAGCTGCCCAAGCCGACCGAGGTCGCCGCCCATGGGCTGGAGGAGGCACTAGCCAGAGAGGCCCGGCAGCTGTACGTGGCGGTCACCCGTGCCCGCAGCGAACTGGTCATTCTGCGCTCCGGGCCGCTGACTCCCCTATTGCCCGACGCGATGTCAGACCTGTTCTATAGCCTTCCGACATGACTGGGATCTGGGCGCGGGCGCAGCAGCACGGCATCACGCGGCTGTGCCACTTCACCAAAGCCGTGGGCCTGGGCCACATCCTGTCCACAGGCGAGTTGCGCGGGGCGGCGGAGCTGCGGGAGAGCAGTGAGGGATTCCGCCCCACCGACCAGCGGCGCCTGGACGGCTATCTACACCACATCAACTGCAGCGTCGAGTACCCCAACACCTGGTACCTGGACAAGGCCCGGGGACTTGATCCGCACTTCCAGGAGTGGGTGATCCTCACCCTCGACCTGCGGCTGCTGGATCTGACCGGGACGGGGTTCTGCCCCTTCAACGCCGCCCGCCACGAAGGAGTTCACGTCGCCGGGGGCCTGGCTGCATTCGAGGCGATGTTCGCACCGCAGGTGACCGGCAACGCCCCCCGGCGGCGTGGGCCCGCGCACCCGCCGTGGGCGCCCACCGACGACCAGGCCGAGGTGCTGATCCCCGGGCCGGTGTCCGCGACCGCCATCACCTCGATGATCGTCGCCTCCAAGGAGCAGGCCGAACTGGAGCGGTATCGACTGACCGACCACCTGGTCACGGGGAAGCTCTTGCCGCCGATGCTGGTGGCCCCCGACCTGTTCGACAAGTATCAGCTCAGCAACCTGGTGCGGGCCGGTCAGCGTCCCGCCGAGCATCCCGTCAGCCCATGAACGACTCTGGCAGAGTGACCCCGTGAATGCTTCGCCCGCCCTTCACCCCTGGCGTGACCGCGCCACCGGCACGCTGCTGGCGGCAGCGGCCGGCGACGCGCTGGGCTGGCCCTACGAGCGGCGCGACCGCACCCGCCCGCTGGGAGAGGTGCCCGCCTCGGGGGGCTTCTTCGCCTGGGACCGGTTCGCGGGCTCGCGGCACCAGCGTGTCCCCGAGCACGTCGACGCAGGCGACTACAGCGACGACACGCAGATGACGATCGCGGTCGCCCGTGCCCGGCTGGCGGCCGGCCCGCAGTGGCTGAGGTGGCTGGAGCGGGTGGAGTGGCCCTTCCTACTGGATTACGAGCGTGGCGCAGGCGCCAGTGTCAAGGCCGCCTGCCGGTCCTGGGCGCGTGACCGCGCCCCGTGGGACGGGCCGGCCGCGGCGGTGGCCCGGTACTTCGCCACCGGCGCGAACGGCGCGGCGATGCGGATTGCCCCGCATGTACTGGTCCACCGCCAGAATCTGCGGTTCGATGAACTCGCCACCGACGTGGTCCGCGACGCGGCCACCACCCACGGCCACCCGAGGGCGCTGCTCGGCGCGGTCGCGCACGCCTATGCGCTGTGGGTCAGCCTGCGCGAGTCTCCGCCACTGCCCTACGGGTGGCTGGTCAACACGTTGCTGGACGACGCGAAGCACTGGCAGCAGCCGTTCTGGCGCGTCCTGCCGGAGGCGTGGCAGGACCGTGCAGCCGGCCACTTCGAGGGCCGGTTCGATCAGGCGTGGCTTGCAGCAGCGACGGAGGCCGAGCAACTTCTGGGCGCCGCACAGGGGGAGTTGAAGGAGGGCGCGGTCAGCGCCCCGACGCTGTTCCTCACTCGGCAGGGCCTCACTGCCAAGGACAGTCGCGGGTCCGGGACGCTCTGCGCGGTCGCGGCGGCCTATCTGGCCACGCGGTCGGCTTCCAGCCCGGACCTGGCGCTTGCCACCGCCGCCCGTCTCGACGGCGCCGATACCGACACCCTGGCCTCGATGACCGGTGCCCTGCTCGGCGCGGCGCTCGGCACCGAATGGCTCGGTGCGATGGGCCGTACCGTCCAGGACCGCGCCCTGCTCGTCGACCTGGCCGAGGGCCTTATCGCAGCACCGGAGAAGGCTCGGATGCAGACCCCGACCCACGAGCAGGCGCTGGGGGCCCGGACCGTTTTCGCCGAACAGCTGTCGCGTGCGGCGGGCGTCCCGCGCACGCTGCGGCTGCCCGACCGTCGCAACGCCCACGTGAGTCCGGCCCCGGAGGACGAGGCGGAGCGGTGGCTGGTAGCGGTGACGGAGGACGGCCAGACCCTCCATCTGCGCCGACCCGAGAACCGTCAGGCTGCGCTGTTCGACGTCGCCTCGTCCCCTGGCCTTGCCCGGGTCGAGCCGTCTCGGCCACCGGTGCGCGCCCCGCAGACGGCGGCCCAGCTGCAAGGCGCCTACGTGCAGGTCGCCGACTCCGAACAGGTCCGCCGGGTCCTGTCGTTTTTCTTCGGCCTCTCGCCCGACCGCTACGGCCCCACCTGGGCCTCCTACGGTCAGCTCGTCCTCACCCAGGACCGTACCGCCACACCCGCCCCGCCTGAGCCGCTCGCTCAGTTGCGGGTCGCGGTGCCGGACCTGCACCAGACCCGGCAACTGCTCGCCAGCCACGACGTGAACGTCACCGGTGACGAGGAGACCGGCACCTTCCGGGTCCAGATCGACCCCTACCTCACCGTGGTGTTCGCGGCTGCCGGCGACCGTCGCGCACCACGTTGGGACTTCGGGCTCTGACACCTCGAGACGACCTGGTCCGTCGTGTGTGTCGCGGGGGCCGTTCCGGCGGCCGTCTCCGCCAGGGTGGTGGCGAAGGCACGGGCGTCTGCGACACGGTGATGGAAGGTCAGAATGCGGCGCAGCTTGTGGTCGTGGATGGTGCGCAGGGCGGCGTCCTGAGATCGCCGTCGTTGGCAAAGGGTCCATGGCCCGGCCGAGGCATCCACGGTCGCTGCGAGGCGGTGGATGCCTCGGGGACTATGGGCACGAGGCCCGATTCAGCGGTCGATGCCGACGTGGCCGGGGAATCGGGTGGTGGGATCGAGTTGGCTGAATGCCCAGCGGACGAGGTCCTTGCTGAAGGCCAGTTTCGGGTCGTTGTCAAGGGTGTCCTGAAGGATGACGGTGAGGTTGGCCCAGGTGCGGAAGCAGCCGTGTCCGGCGCAGTCGTCGATCCACAGCAGTACGTCGTCCTCGGCGTCGTTCCACAGCCGGTGGTAGCCGGGGATGACGGTGAGGATCTCGGCGGGGGTGAGGGGGCTGAACTGCTGCCAGCGGTGGACGCGGGAGTGCAGGGCACTGCGGTGCAGAATCTTCTGGCGAGTGTTGCCGCTGCCGACGAGGACGATGGCCAGACTCTTCGCCGTTTTGCTGTTCTTGTCCCACAGGTCCCGCAGGTACTCAAGGGCGGCGGGGCCCAGGTGTTGCACTTCGTCGAACAGGAGGAGGTGGAAGGCGCTGGCCAGTGTCTTCCTGATCTGTTCGTCGCAGATGTGGGTGGTGTTGACCGGTGCTGGGCCGGGGAGGTTCAGGCCGTCCCACAATGCCGCCCGGATCTGTGCCAGGTGAGGGGCCTGGGCGAACTGCAGCCACACTGTGGTGTCGGGGGCGAGTTTGCGGCAGGCGGCGTTGACGGCGAAGGTCTTGCCCAGGCCGACTTGTCCGTGGATGCAGATGATGGCCGTGCGGGTGATGGCTGTGCCGACCAGGGATTCGGTGAGCAGGGCGGCGTCGGTGGCCATGCGAGCGGCGTGTTCAAGGCCGAGGAAGTGGTCGTCGGCTTCACCGGGGAGGCGGCCGACGCTGAAGGGGGCGGTGGGTGTGGTGTTCACTGGTTGTCCTCCTCTGGCTGGTCGGAGTTGGTGGGGCTGGTGCGGGGGCGGGGTACGGCCCAGCCCTCGGTGGGTGCCGGAAGGGGCAGGAAGCCGGGCAGCGCCTGGCTGCTCAGGTCGGTGCCGCCCAGGTCGCGCAGTTCCTGGATGGCCCGGTCCTGGGTGATGGCGTCCAGCCGGTGTGTGGGGCCTTTGTTGACGGCCGCGTAGCGGGCCTTGCGGCTCTTCTCTGCCTTCTCCAGGCATCGGCGCAGTTCGTCGGCTTCGCGTCGGCGGGCGCGGTCCAGTTCGCGACGTACGGCGGGGGGAGCCTGGTTGGCCATGACGGCTGAGCCGAGGTACTGGCCGGTTGTCGGTTCGTACAGTTCGACGTAGCGGTCGTGGTGGGGCATGTAGCGCAGGTGGACTTTCTCTCCGCCTTTGCCCACCATCCAGGGGGCGAAGTAGTCGCGTTTGCGCCAGCGGACGCCTTTGCTGGTGATGGGCAGCGGCTTTCCGAGGCGTTCCAGGGTGAAGGCGTGGATGTCCCTGGCGGTGACGGTCCTGATGGGAGTGGGGTCGGCGGCCCACGCCTGGGCGGGGGTCTTGCCGCCCAAATCCTGGATGGTGTTCTCGGTGTTCCATTGCCGCACCCAGTCCAGGAGCAGGGTGACGAAGACCTCGAAGCGGAGGAGTTCGGGGTCGGGGTCGATGGGTTTGCCGCCGGGCAGGGTGGGGGCTTCGGTGTAGCCGGGCATGTCGGCAAAGAGGGTCTTCTTGACGGCGCCGTTGGCCGCTTCGACGGTGGGTTTCAGGTCGGGGCGGCGGGGTGGCAGGACGATGAGTTCGGTGCCCAGCAGGTCCATCGCTTCGCCGACGGTCTTGCACAGGAAGTCCTTGCCTCCGTCGACGCGCACGCGTTGGGGGCGGCCGCCGAAGGGGCCGTGTTCGGAGGTGGTGAGCAGGGCGTCGCGCAGGGCGACGAGGATGCTTTCCCGGCTGGGGGTTTGCGGGGTGATGGCCAGGCCGCAGATGCCGTCGGTGGCGCAATCGATGAACCATGTGATCCATGGTTTTCGGATGTGGCCGTCGATGATGACTTTGACGCTGGCTTCGACGTGGTCTGTCTCCCAGGCGTAGTTGCGGTGGTGGCGGTCGCGTTTACCAAAGACGTCGAAGCGGCGGCGTGCGGCTTCTCCGCCGCGCAGGCCCGCGAGTTGGCCGCGGTTGAGCTGGCGGTGCACAGCTCGGTGGAAGGTGGCCCGGGCGGGCACTTCGGGCAGCGTGGGATCTTCCTCGGCTTCTGCTTTCAGTTCCAGGTGGGCGCGGGTGACGTTGCCGCGCCAGCGCGCCACTACGTCGAGCATGTGATCGGTAAGTTCGAAGTGCGGCCGGCCGGCCGGGGTATAAGTGCCGCCGTTGGCGCGAGCGTTCTCGACCCAGCGGCGCACGGTGCGGGGATCAACGTCATGTGCGCGGGCAAGGGCGGCCATACGGCCGCTGGTGGGGGTGTGCTCGGCGGCGTCTTCCAGCAGCAGGCGTACGGCCAGGGCTCGGAGTTGGGTCGGGTCGGGGGGTGGTGGGGGCGTGTGCTTCATCAGTGCGTGGTGTGCTTTCTGAGGGTGCTGGCGGGGGTTAGGCGGGGGCGAGGGTGAGCAGGCCGGCGCCGTATGACTTGCCCTTGCCGATGCCTTCGCGCAGTGCGGTGACCAGCAGGTTGGGGTCGGTGATGGTGGCGGTGCCGTCGAACTGGGTGAGTTTGTAGAAGGGGGCGGGCCGTTCGGGGCTGGGGAAGGGGCTGCGGAGAGTTTCGGTGGGTCCGGTCAGGTACAGGCCGGCGATGGTGGCCTTGCGGTGCCACCATGCCTGTGCGTCCTGGCCTTGCAGGGCGGTGATCTTGCCTCGGGGGCGGCGGCCGGTGACCGGGTCGGGGGGTGCACCGGTGGGGCGGTACGCGGTGGGAGCGGCGGTGATGCGGTAGCGGACCGGCAGCCCGGGGGTGAGGGCGGTGAGCACGGGGGTCAGATCTCGGGTGTCGGTAGTGCCGTAGCCGCTGGGCAGTCCTGTCACATCCGGGGCGTCGGCGGTCTGCACCAGCAGGACGGGATCCAGGCCGGGCTCGAGGCGGAAGAGCAGCCCGCCGTTCTTGCGGGGCGTGGGGCCAGCGGGGTGGGCGAGAAGCCGCATGAGGGTCTTGTGCATGCCCGGCCGGTTGGCAAGGTCTGAGCGGGCCAGGCGGTGACTGCGGTTGACGACGATGCGGGTCAAGGTCGTGGGCATGAAATGTCCTTGCGGATGTAGTCGGTGAGTGCCTCGATCGGCCGGGGCCCGGCGTACAGGGCGGCCGGCAGGTGTTCGGTGGTCTGCCACAGCGGCCGCAGCAGGTGGGTGCGGGCCTGGGGGGTGAAGTCGCTGGGCTGGCTGGGGCTTTCGCGGTGCGGGGTGTCGCCCAGGGCCGGTGGGTGTTCGTGGATGAAGGTGACCGGGATGTGGGCAGCGTCTGGAGCGGGCGGGTGCTGAAGGCTCAGGGGTACTGCGGTGCGCAGTGCGGCCACCGGGTCGGGGATGTCGGTGTGGATGATCAGAGGTTCGTCGGGCAGGCCGTTGCGTCTGCCGAGGTAGGGCGAGAAGCAGGGCTCGGCCAGGGTGTCGGCGATGTGCCGGAGCAAGGGCGCAGGGCCTTGCACTGCGACGGTGAAGACGGCTCCGGCCAGGTAGTCGCGGTAAGTGACGAGCGTCGATTTGGCTTGGCTGCGGTATCCGCCGGCGGCGGTGCGCAGGCCCGTGCCGTGGGGGCGGCCGCCGCCGGCGGTCTGGAAGTCGCGGTGGCGGGTTCCGGGCCGGTCGATGCGGAGGGTGAAGACGAGGTCGTGATGGCTGGGGGTGTTGGGCAGGTCCGGGTGGGGGTCCAGGGCGTGTTCTCGGGTGCGGCCCTGGGCTGCGGCGAACATGCCGATGAGCGCGGAGCGGGTGGGGAAGGCGGCGGTGTCGCGGTGAGGGAAGGCGGCTGTTTCTCCCCAGGACTGCAGCAGGCCGGCCAGGCGCAGCACCACTCCCCTGCTCATGCCGTGTCCCCGGCGGTGTGGGGAATGGGGGTCAGTACTGCGGCCGCGCAGGCTGTGGCCAGATCCTCGAATCCCGGGTGGCAGGTGCCCAGAGGGTCGATGGGGTGGCCGGCGGCGGTGGCATGGCCGTGCGCGATGCGGCGGCGGGTGCCGACGAGGCGGTCGATGGTGGCGGCGTAGTCGGCCAGTGTCTGTCGGGCGGGGGCGGTGTAGCCCTGTCCTCGGGCGGTCACGGGCTGTTCGAACGCCGCGCCGTAGGAGATCGGCCGCCGGTCGCGCACGACATAGTGGACCAGGTCGGGTACGCAGTGCGGGGCGGTGGAGGTCTGCTTGCCCCGGGGCATCGCCATGGTGAACGTCCAGACGAACAGGTCGATCACCTTCTGCGCGGCGGCGGTGTCGCCGTCGAGGTTGGTGATGAGCGCGGTGACGTTGACGGTGGCGAAGCGGTAGAAGACCCCGGCGGTCAGGAACGCGGTCTCCAGGTGGGCGCTGCCTGCTTCGTTGGGGCGGGGCCAGTCCTCGACGGCGGTGAAGAAGTCCGGCTGCAGGCGGGTGTCGTGGACGGTGAACGCGGGTGCCATCTGCACGGCGCCGTCTACGTGTCCGGTGGGAATCTCGGCGAGCATCCGTCCGAACAGGTTGATGGTGGTGGTGCGGCGGGTCAGTTCGGCGGCGATCTGTTTGGTGGGCAGGACAGGCGGGGCCTGCTTACCGGTGGTGTTCTGGTCGGCCAGGGCCTGTTCGAGTTCGCTGCGGTGGCCTGTGCAGATCTGCAGCAGCCGGTCGGTGACGTCGGTGGGCAGGTAGAGCATGGCCTGGGTGCGGTGGCCTTGTTGCGGGTTGGTCTTCAGCCCGCCGGTCTTGGCGCTCGCGGCGACCTGTGCGGCGGTGAAGTCCGCCAGGTCATCCGGCCAGCCCTGCCGGCGCAGGGCGTCGGCGAGGACCGGGGGGACCATACGGGTCCGGGCGGCGTTCTCGCCGAGTTCTTCCTCCATCTCCAGGCGCACGGGACGCTTCCAGGCTGCGGAGGAGATCATGGAGCGTTCCGCGTCACCCATTTTGATCGTTTTGGGGTGGCCGCTTTCTCCGCGGTTCAGGTTGGAGGCGGTGACCGGCTGGAGGACGTGGAGGTCCAGGAAACGGGAACCACTGGTCATGTCTTTAGTCCTTGATGGGGTTGAGGGTGAGGTAGAACGCGTCCAGCCAGCGGGTGGCGACCTGGTCCGGGTCGAAGACGCGGGCCGCGAGGTCGTCGAGCAGGACGGGCCAGTCCCAGGCGAGTTCGGCGCGCAGCAGCCGGTCGGTCAGGGAGGGCAGCAGGTGCTGGTGCAGGTGGTCGTCGCCGACGCGGACGATGACGTGCAGGAGGGCGTCGGTGCGGTCCTCGTTGAAGGCGGCGCGGCGTACCGCGCGTGCCAGGGTTACGCCGAGGTTGGGGCGCTTGCGCCAGGCTGCGGTCGTGTAGAGGGCGGAGTCGGGCTGCCCGGGCCCGGGGGCGTCCGGCGGGCTGGGCGGAGGGTCCTCTGCAGCTGGGGGCGCCGCAGGTGTACCGCCGGGGTCGGTGACGGAGGGCAGGCAAAGGACGGCTGAGGAGGGCGGCACTGCGAGTTCGCCAGCAGTCTGCCGTGGCCGTGGGGCGGGGGTGGGGCGGGTGCGCTGTGCTTCGAGGGGGTCGGCCAGGGCAATGAGGGAGGCGACGGTGTAGTGGGCGTGGCGCTGGCCGTGGCCGGCGGTGCGCACGGTGAGGTATTTGTGCATTCGCAGGCATTCTTTGACCGGGCGGCCGCGGCCGTCCCTGAGGTCTCTGCGTACGCCGGGGTCGGTGCACAGGTCGCGGATCTCGGTGGTGAAGTCCTGGTAGTGGCGGCGGCGTTCGGCGGCCGTGGGCATCAGCGGCGTTCCTCGTCCGGTCGGGTGCGTGGGGGCCGGTGGAGTTCGGCCACGGCGGCGGCGACCGCGCGGGCGGCATGCCGCAGACGGATACGGTCGCCCGCGGTGGCCGTGCGCAGTGCCTGCTCCGCGGCGGTGGCGTACACCCGCCGGGCGGAGATGCCCGGTTGGTCGAGCAGGCGCCAGAACGCGTCCTCGGCCAACGGCCAGTACGCCGCTCGGGCCGGTGCCGCCCACGGGGACGTCGGCTTCTTCTCAGGCTTGCCTGGGGTGCGGCCATCCGCGCGGCGGTCGGGGCCGTCGATGGTGTCCATCCATGCCTGGCCGGTCAGGTAGGTCAGCCGCCCGGCGTGGTGTTCTGCCGCCGCGACGCATTCGGCGATGCGTTCGGCGCGTTCCGGGTCGTGTTCCTGGGCCCAGGCCCAGATTGGCGGGGTGATCGCGGTGTACCAGCGGCGGTTGCTGGCCTTGCCGTCCTGGTCGAAGCCGTGGACGCGGACCCGCAGGCGGGTACGGACGTGTTCGGGCAGGTCGTTGAGGGTGTCGAAGATCTGAGGTCGGCGGAAGGCGCGGCGTTCGTCCGGAGCCAGCAGCAGTGCGTCCAGTTCCCGCCACCATGCCTTGTCGGCGTCCGCCCGGCGCGGGTACCGGCGCAGTTCGGGTTTGGCGTTTGCGTTGGTGTGGACGACCAGGTAGGGGTCGGTGGTCGGCAGCGGGGGACGTTCGGTGGCCCAGGTCAGGTACACGTCCCTGACGCAGGAGCCGTCGTGGCCGGGCACCAGCAGCAGTGCGTGCTGGGAGCGGCCGGTCAGGATCCGCCCCGGCCAGGTCATCGGGACGGACGGGGCGTCCGGGGAGGGCGGGGCGGGGTCTTCCCACGGGCACAGATCAATACCGGTCTGCTCGCCGGTGAGTTGGGGGATCTGGGCCAGGAGCGTCTCGTACAGGGTGCGGCCCAGCGGGTGGAAGGAGACCGTCGAACGCAGGGGGCCGCTTCGCCCGCCCAGGTGTCGGGGGGGCGCGGCGGCCGACGGTGCGTGGTGTGCCGCCGCCGCTGGCACCGTAGTAGTGGTGGATCAGCAGATGCTGCAGGGCCTGGGCTGTCGGTACGGGTGCCGGGTCGAGGTCGTGGTGCGGGCTCAGCCAGGCCAGGTTGTTGCCGGCCGGGCGGCCGAAGACGAGTTTGTTGATACCCGAGGGGGCTTTGCACTGGGACGCCAGCAGCGGGTCCTGCAGCCAGGGCCGCACCGGATCGAACACGTCGAAGCAATAGGCGTCGTTGTCGAAATACGCGTTCACCGCGGCGGGCTTGAAGCCATCCTGCGAGGACAGCAGCGCCCAGCGGCGGGCGTTCCACTGGTCGGCGGATAACCGCGGGTCGTCCAGGGCGGTGATACGGGCGGCAATGACAGCAGCGACGCGCAGCAGCCCGGACGCGGACGGCGCGATCGGCATCGCCAGGTCATCAACGGTGTGGGCGTCGAGAAACAACTCCCGCAGACCCACCTGCCGGTAGGTGGTGCCGGATCGGACATCGATCCAGGGGTCGTCGGCGGCGCTGAAGCGGGCAGGAACACACATCAAGGGGCGTCTCCTACAGGTGAGGTCGCAGCACCGCCTGGCCCTGGACAGCAGTCCGGGTCCGGCAGGTACGCAGACGAAAAGGGAAGAGGGGGAAGGGTGTGGACGCATCGCCGGCGAAGGGCCGGGCGGGAAGGGAAAAAGTGCTGGCCAAGTATCAGGAGCGGCAGGCGTGGTGGGGCGGTCTGCGCACCTGACGCAGTGTCGGGTTCGGCGGGGTCCGCCGAGCGGACCCCGCCTTCACAACCGACGGCAGCGGAAGGAAAAAATGGCACACCGCCGCTCATGCTTGTGGCACGACGGTTACGTCCCTCTCCGAGCCGTTTGGGCTCGCCGAACACCCTGAGGCAATCACACCGCAACCAAACATGTCCAATGCGTGAGAAAGTGTGATTATCAGGCATTCTCTGTATGATGTCCAGCCATGTCCCGGCGCCGTGCCGCGGCAGGCGTTGACAAGCCGGTGCCGTGTTGCCTTGAAAATGTCCGCCGGGCGCTCATGCGGGCAGCTTGTTGTGCCGCACCGGAATCGGGCGGGTCAGTTCACCCTGTCGTGGATGAGGCCCAGTTCGTCGTCCATGCGCAGGCGATGACGTCCGTAGTGCTCGGTGTGGGCAAGGTCGCGGGCAGGGGCGGGCAGCAGGACCAGGTCGGCGAGCAGCGGATGCTGGTCCCAGCCGGCGGGGGGACGGTGCTGCGGGCCGCGGGCGGCGACCCAGGCGGCGGGCACGGGCACGGTGTGCTGCAGGATCTGGTGGACCTGGCGGGGGCTCAGGTGCCTCTGGTCGGGCAGCGGCTGTGTACCCGCACGGTCCAGGGCCGGTGCACCGCCGGCCGTCAGGTAGCAGGGCAGGAGACGTCGGGGCAGAGTGCCCAGGCGGGTGGCGGCCTGAGCTGCGGTCAGGTACTGACGATGCAGGTCGGCCAGGGCCGACACCCGCTCGTGCGGCGGGATCAGGTGCACGGCGCTGAGGTGTTCCTCGGCCATGGTGCGCTCCAGGTGTCCGGCCAGCAGCCGACGCAGGTTCGCCGTCTCGTCGGCGAACGGGGAGTGTTCGCCGTGAACCTGCTCGACCAGGTCCTGCACGTCGCCGGGCAGGTCCAGTTGCAGGTCGTGGTTCCTGGCCTGCAGGAGGGCAGCGGTGGCGTGCAGCAGGAACGCCGGCTCCACGGTGCGCCACTCGGCCGGGACCGCGGTCGTCCCGGCGGCGCCGAGCGGCTGCAGAACCGTGAGGTGCGGCACGTGATCGGGGCTCCACCATTGCGGGCGGCGGCCGGTGTTCTGCCAGGCCAAGCAGAAGCGCGCGAGGCGGCCTGCGCGCTGCAGGAGCCGGGCGATCGAGGCCAGATCACTGACCATCATGTCCACGTCGATGTCCAAACTGGTGTCCAGGATGCTCGTGGTCACCACGACCAGCCGGTCCGGGCGGGGCCCGGCCGGACCGAGAGCCCGGCGCACCCAGCCGGTGCGCTGCTCACGCACCCAACCGGGGAACCGCGCGTGCAGCAGCACCAGCTCCCCCGGATCACCCGACCAGGACCGCCGCAGATACCGGTAGGTGTCCTGGCTGTCGGCGACCGTCGCACATCCCGCCATCGCGCAGCCGCCTTCCCGGACCACCTGCCCGATCGTCCGGCCGATCACGGCGAGCCGCTCGTCCGGGTCCACGACCCGACGCGCGTCGCCCAGCCGCCGGTAGGTCACCGGGCGCATGGTCATCCGCAGCGGGCGGCGCTGAGCCCGGGAATGCCGGATACGGGCCGCCTCCTGCATCCGGTGGGCGGTGCCGGTGGCGGCATCGGCGAACAGCCATCCCGGAAAGCCCGGCGCGTAGTCCGCGGCCTCAAGCCCGCCCGGATCGTGTCCGGCACCGGCCAGATACGCGGCCACCATGGCACTGCTGGTCGAGGAAGGCATCGTCGCCGACAGCAGCACCACCGGTGTACGCAGACTCCCCAGCCAGCCCAGCAGCCGCAGCAACTGCAGGTGGCTGTAAGGGGTCAAGGCATGGGCTTCGTCGACGACCACCGTCCTGCCCGACAGCGCCAGCAACCGCAGCACGCTGAACTGCACCGGCAGCACCGCCATCTGCGCCTGATCGACGGTCGCCGCGCAGAACTGGGCCAGCAGCGCCATGTCCTGGACGCGCAGGAACCTCTCTGGCGCGGTCGCCTCCCGCTCCCCCGCCCCGGCAGGCTCCGTCACACCGCCGTCCGGGCCAGCCGCACCGGCCTCGTCAGGTGCCGAAGTACCGGCCGGGTGTGTGGCGTCGGGCATCAACATGGCCAGGGCACCGACAGGACCGGGTGGTCCACCGGCCGCCTCGGCGGTGAGCCGCGTGCCGGTGTAGGCGGCGTTCATCCCGCTGCGGCCGTGGACCAGGGTGACCGGCACCCGCTCGGGCCGGTGGGCGCGCACATACCCGTCCAGCATCTCCCACGCGGCATCGGTGGTCGCCGTGGTCGGCATCAGCCACGCCACACCGGCCGTGCCGCAGCCGCGATTACAGATCCGGCCGACTTCCAGGGCACTGACGCTCTTGCCCGATCCCGTACCGTCGGCAATCACCGTGATGCCGACGCCGTACTCGCCCACAATGCCGGGCAACCGCGTCATCAGCGAGGCCTGCACATCATTGGGGCCCTTCAGATGCGGATGGGCGGTGGCGAACGGCACCGGCTCCAGGTCCACGCGCTCCAACTCCGCATCCTCGACCGCCTCCACCGCCCGAGCGCGGGCGTCCGTATAGTGCTCAGAGGCACCGAACGCCGGCATGTGCGCTGCATCCAGCCAGTGCCCGCGCTGCCCGGACAGCCAGCCCGCCAGCATCCCCACACCAGTGATCAGTACCGCCGCCTGCACCGAAACACGTTCCGGAACCGTGACCGCACCGGTCAGATACCGCACGAGCGCCGCGTAGCGGGCCCGCAACTCCTGCCACGCCGGTCCGCCGGCCGTGGCCGCGACCCTCCGTGCGTCAGCGCCACCGCCCACATCGACCTGCAGGAACCGGCCTCCCATGCCTCCGACCATCTGCGCACACCGAACCGCCGGGCTGCAGTTGCCGCCGACAGCGAAGCCGAACCCGCCCAACACACCAAACGCCACATGCATCGAGGACCGGTCCACCTCCACCGGTGTCTGCGAGATACGGCCCGCCCCGGCCACCAGGTCCTCGCCCAGCCGCTGCCACGCGCCACGCTCACGCCATTGGAAGCCCGGCACGAGCTTGCCCAGCTCCCTCAATCCCGCCAGCAACGCCGTCAACGACCGCGCCTGCTCCTCGCCCACCCCCAGACCCTCGGCAATCACCGCACGCTGCGAAGAACTCAAGAACCGGTCCCACAACACCGCCGCAACCGCCGCGTCATCAAGCATCCGGAACAACAGCGGATACGACGTCCAGGCCGCTGCATCAAACTCCGCCCACACCCCGAGGTCGATCCCGCGGAGCCGGGCATCCTCAACTACCCCCACCCGCAACCCCCTTTCAGCCCCAAGATTCACTCCGCGCCAGTCGATCACTTTCGGTACGCTAGGCTTAACCACATGTCACCGGAGACCAGCACGGCGCGCCCTCCACCACCAGCAAGGAAGGCTCCATCGACCAGGCACTGCGGCCCAACCCGGACGGCACTCCTGCACGCGCGAGGAGGACTCCTGCCGCGTACTGGGCGAAGGCGTCACCACCCGGCCCACCCCGCACAGGCAGGGGTGACTCGGACCATCGCCAGAGTCCCCAGGCATAGCCGTCCTCCGCCCCGCACGCGCAGGGATGGCTCCGTGATCGACACCGAGGAACAGGACTGGGCTCGCTGCGCCCCGCACACGCAGGGATGCCCCCCTCTACCTCAAGGAACCCTTGGACCCCGCCCTGCACGCACAGGGATGACTCCCCCACCCACATCATCGTGCCCTCGCTCCGCCCCTCCGCCCCGCACAGGCAGGGATGGATCGGACCACCAAAACCCCGCTTTGCCCATCCCGCGCCTCTCCGCACATGCAGGGATGACTCCCCCGGCATCACCCCGCCCCGCTACGAGCTCGGCTCCGCCCCGCAAAGGCAGGGATGGCTCTACGGCCGCGCCACCGGCGGCTTCACCACTTAGCTTCGCCCTGCAAACAGGGATGGTTCGCGGTAGTCCATTGCCGAGCCTGGAAGCTCCAGTACCGCCCCGCACATGCCGGGACGACACCAGCCGATCGCAGCAGCCTCCTCGTACTGGTTCTCCGCCCAGCACACAGAATGACTCGTTCGTGTCCCCATTGGGAGAGTCGAACTTCAACTCATGCCCTGCACACGCAGGGATGAGCCCCCCGCCCCCGCACCGCCAGCGGTGCCGAGACCACCGACTTGGCCCTGCATGAGCAGGGATGACTCCTACTCGAAGGCCTGGCCGTTAAGCTACTGCGCGTCTGCCCCACCATACGCAGGGACACCTCTCAGACGGAGCAGGCGCCATCGGATTGCCGTCTGCCGCCTGACCTGGCGGGCCACCAGGCCACTCCCCGGCGTCCGGGGCCGATCTGCTGCCGCACCAATCCCACCCGCCGTCACCAAACTCAGCTACGCGATCCAGTCTTGCAGGCAGATAAAAACTGCAGTGGGATCTGTAACGTCCCAGCTCAACAAGTCTCCGCCCCGCACGCGCAGGGATGACACGTCTCTTGATCGACCCCGAAACCGGTCTGCCGCCTCCGCCCCGCACGCGCAGGGATGACACGTTCGTGTCCACGATGGGGAAGTCGAACTCCAACGTCACCCCTCACACGCAAGGATGACTCCTCGTCGATGAGCACCGTGCCGATCGACTCCAACTCCTCTGCCCCGCACTCGTAGGGATGACGCGTCCATCTGGAGCGGACTGCCCGCGTAATGGGCCTCCACCCCGCATACGCAGGCATGACTCCATCGCCCCTGGTGCGCTACCGCGGGAGGCCCTCTCCCCCCTGCACACGCAGGGATGAATCGATCGCCGCACTGTGGGAGAGCATCGGCTTCCACTCCGCCCAGCACACGCAGGGATGGCTCGATGCAGTCGGCGTCGGTCAGCTCGTCCTCTGCCCCGCAAATGCCGGGGATGACTCTCCTCGCACCACGAGCGGCGCCGATGCCGCCGACTTCGCCCTGCACCCGCAGGGATGACTCCAGCATGGCCTACCCTCGCGCTACGCTGCTGTTCCCCGCCCCGCACACGCAGGGACGACTCAACACAGAGGAGGCCAGTAGTCGGCAGAACCCCGCCCAACTGGAAGAAACTGCAGGTCAGGCAGGGTCCACTATTGGGATTCTCACTGCAATGTCCTGCAACTTCTCATCTGGCGTCACGTCAATTTCTCACCGGCTGCCGCCTTTGATTCTGCCGAGGATCAACAAAAAAGCACGTCACAAGGGATGACAGCGACAACGGACACATGGCATCACGATGAGAATCCCGCTGGACATCGAGATGAGACTCAGCA
>NZ_FMDK01000962.1 GCF_900091995.1 Streptomyces sp. MnatMP-M17 | reverse complement strand
GCCGGGACCGGCTCGACCGGGCCCGGTGCTCCGGCTCCCGCCGTGCTCTCGCCGGAGGAACGGCACCTGTTGAGGCTCGTCGGCGACGGGCTCACGGACCATCAGATCGGACGGCAGCTCTCTCTCGCCGAGAAGACCGTCCGTGACCGGATCGCGCGTCTGCTGCCGAAGCTCGGGATACGGCAGGGCGCTCCGGCCTCCGCCGCCCTCGCGCGGACGCGGACACCTCCGCCCTGAGGCGCCCTATGCCTCGGGCCCGGCAGCCGCCGTATCCACCGACGCAGACACAGACGCCGTTGTCGACGCCGACGCCGACAACGGCACACGCCACACAAGACGCGCGCCGCCTTCCGGCGGAGTGTCATGGACAAAGGCGCCGCCCAGCGCGACGCTCCGCTCCTTGATGTTCTTCAGCCCGCTGCGCGCGGACTCCGGCCCGAAGCCCACACCGTTGTCCGCGACCGTCAGGCTCAGTTCACCGGGAGCGACGACCAGCCGTACGTCGACGGCCGTCGCCCGCGCGTGCCGCGCGATATTGCTCAGCGCCTCCACCAGCACCGCGATCAGATGGTCGGCGATCGCGGGAGGCACATCCGTATCGACCAGTCCCTCCGTCCGGAGAGCGGGACTGAAGCCGAGCGACGCCGCCGCCGCTTCGACCGAGACGGCCACACGGGCGCGTACTCCCTCGGCCGCCCGGCCCGTCTCCTTCGTACGGAGTCCGAAGATCGTCGACCGGATGATCTTGATGGTGTCGTCCAGATCGTCGACCGCGCGCTCCAGACGTTCGGCGGCCTGCGGGTGCTGGACGAACTTCTGGGTGCTCTGGAGCGTCATTCCCGTCGCGAACAGCCGCTGGATCGCCAGATCGTGCAGATCACGCGCGATACGGTCACGGTCCTCCAGGAGCGCTATCTGCTCGGCGGCGCTGCGGCGTTCGGCCAGCTCCATGGCGAGCGCCGCCTGCCCGGCGAATCCGAGCAGCGGAACCGTCTCGCCCGCACCGAAGACGGGACGTCCCGCACCGCGCGCGAGCAGCAGCACACCGCGCACACCACCGCGGCTTCCCATCGGCACCGCCACCGCCGGTCCCAGCCCCGACCATCGCGCATCGCCGCCGCCGAACCGCGGATCGTGTGCGATGTCGGTGCTCACCACAGGTTCGGCGGCGGAGAACGCGGCCCCGATGAAACCGTCACCGTCCGCCACCCGCAGCCCGTCGTGCACCTGTGCGTCCTGGCCCACCGCGAGTACGGTCCGTAGCTCGCCCGTGAATCCGGCCGTGAGCCCGCCCGTGCCTTCGACCGGCAGGGCCACCAGGCCGAGGTCGGCCGAGACGATCTGCCGGGCCCGCTCAATGATCAGTTCGAGTACCTGGGCACGCGGCCCGCCCGACAGCAGACTGCTCGTCACCTCCGCGCTGGCGGCCAGCCACTGCTCCCGGCGCCGCGCCTCCTCGTACAGCCGCGCGTTCTCGACGGCGACACCGGCCGCCACGGCCAGTGTGGAGAGAACGGACTCGTCCTCCGCGTCGAACTCCTCGGCGCCGCGTTTCTCGGTGAGATACAGATTGCCGAAGACCTTGTCACGCACCCGGATCGGGACCCCCAGGAAGGAGTGCATCGGCGGATGGCCCGCCGGGAAACCGTACGAGGAAGGATGCTCGGACAGCTCCGGCATCCGCAGCGCCTCCGGATGACGGATCAGCTCTCCCAGCAGACCGTGGCCGCTGGGCAGCGGGCCGATCCGCGATCTCAGCTCGTCGTCGATGCCCACCGTCAGGAACTCCGAGAGCTTCTCGTCCTCGCCGATCACGCCCAGCGCACCGTACTCGGCGTCCACCAGCACGACCGCGGCCTCGACTATGCCGCGGAGCACCTGCGGCAGATCCAGTTCACGTCCCACGGAGAGCACCGCCTCCAGCAGGCCGTGCACCCGGTCGCGTGTGCTGCGGACCGCGTCGATACGTATCTGGAGCTCTTCCAGCAGCTCATCCAGGCGCAGCCGTGGCAGAGGCTCTGCCGAGCTGCTTCGTTCCGACCCCACAGAGCGCCTCCCCTAGACCGACCGGACCGACCGGACCGACCAAGCCCGTTCCCGTTGCCCGTTCCCGTTCGAACCGCCGGCCGGCGGACAGGCCGGCCCGAGGGCCACGATAGAGGCCGGTCGCCGGCTCGGAGCTCGGTACGGTTCAGAACTTGGCAGGCTCAGAGCTTGGCACGGAAGATCCCGGCCGGGCGCTCGCGCCGGTAGCCCAGCGCCTCGTTCACGGCGAGCATCGAGGCGTTGTCGTCCGCGACGGTGGTGGTGATCTCCCGTACGGCGGGATGCAGTTCGCGCAGTCTGCCCAGCAGATGGCGCTTGACCGCCCGGCCGAGACCGCGGCCACGGTGGCCCGGGACGACGACCGTGTCGTACTGGACCGCGCGGGTGTCGGCCGGATCGCACAGCACCACTTCCGTATACGCCACCACGGCGTCGCCGTCCGTCGTGTCGAGCACGGCGGCCGTGAGGACGACTCCGCCGCGCCGCTCCATCACCCGGGCCGCGGCTCTCACCCGTGCCACGTCCGGGCCCGGTCTGCGCTGGTCCAGGTGCCCTCCGGGCACGGTCGTCGGCGCCTCCCGCACCGCCGCGTGGGCACGGGCGAAGGACTCGGCCGGTCCGTCGGGGACCGCGCCCGACCAGTCGGTGAAGCGGAAGCCGTCGGGCAGCGCGGGCGGCGGGATCTCGTCCACCGCCTGCCGGACGCGCAGGACGTACCAGCCGAGCGGCAGCACATTCGTGAAGCCGAGGCTGTCCACGAACGCCTCGCCCGCGCCGCCGAGTTCGAGCACGGTCGAGACCGAGGTACGCCCGTGCGCGAGGAGTTCGGCGCGTACGGCGGCCCAGAGCGCGGCGCCGACGCCGTGCCGCCGGGCGTCGGGCCGTACCACCAGGGCGTCGAGAAAGGCGGTGTGCCTGCTGTCCTGCTCGGTGAACAGGAGCAGCGAGGCGACGCCCTCGTACGAGCCGTCCGGCGCCAGCGTCGCGAGATGAACGTTACGCCCGTGCAGCGGAGGCACCCGCAGTCTGCCCGCGGTCTCCGCCCTGCTGGGCTCGGGCACCGAGGCCGGCAGATCGCGGACGTGTGCGGCGCTGACCACCGCGTGCCAGGCAGCTGTCTCGGCGTCCGACGGCGGGCTTCCCAGAGTGATCAGCATGGACCGAACCTACGCGTACGAGGAGGGCGACGCCCTTGAGTTGACGGGACGTCCGGGCTGGGCGGGACAGGGTGCTCGTGCCCCGACAGCACAAGCACCCCACAGCGCGAGCGCCGCCCGGCACAAGCACCGCTCGGCACAAGCATCCCCCGCTGCCCGGCCCGTACGGGCCGGGCAGTCCGTACGGCCCGGCGGCCCCGCCGGCCCCC
>NZ_FMDK01001256.1 GCF_900091995.1 Streptomyces sp. MnatMP-M17 | reverse complement strand
GCTTGCGCTCGGCGACGGCCTCCGGCTCGCGCGCGGGCGGTACGGGCGCACCACCGCCGTAGCCGGAGCAGGCACCGGCACCACCGCCGGAGCAGCCACCGCGACCGGCTCCGCCGCCGTCGGCTTCTCGTGCGGCGTGCCGGGAAGAACGTCGTCCAGCAGCCGAGGAAGGCGCGTTCGTCAATGGCCGGAACGCCCTCCGCGAGGGCCCGACGGGCCTTCGCCGAGCCCACCATATTCAGACCGGCGGCGACGGACCGTGCGACAACACCCGGTCCCTCCGTGCGATCAGCCCGGAGGCTTCCACCTCCACCAGGGCCCAGTCGAAGGCGTAGTCGCGAAGGTCCGGCATGTCCGGAGGGGAGGTGACGAAAGTCATGACGGCAAGGATGATCCGGGAATCGAACCTCATCGACCGGAATGCTGATATGTCCCGTACTGGATCACAAACCCGACCCCATGCCCGCAATGGATCACATACCGGGTCCCGTACTGGATCGGAAGAGATCGCGCCGGCAGTTCGGCCTCAGGGCCGGTACTTCGACACTTCGGCCTCGGGAAGTTCTCGGGAAAAGCACTTGGCCCGAGGTGTTCGGAGTCGGCTCAGTCCGGACCGCCGGCCTGCCGGAGATGCCCACCGGCGTCGCTCCGGCATTGACGCCGACCCTACGCCGCGCCCGCTACGATGCGCTGACCTGCGCAAAGACTCTCCCGCGCAGGCCCTCCCAGGAGGAGGGCCGTGCACCGCGCGTAGAAGCGCCCCCGGCAGGACTCGAACCTGCGGCCAAGTGCTTAGAAGGCACCTGCTCTATCCACTGAGCTACGGGGGCCGGGTGGTGGCCTCGGTGACCTGGAGCCCGGGGTTGGGTGGTTCCGTGACCTTGCCGGGACAAGGATAGGGCTCCGATCACCTTGACCCGGTTGCTTCACGTGCGTGGCACGTTGTGGAGGTTCAGTGAAGCGAACCGATAATCGCAGGCAGGTGCGATTCCCGCATCGCTTTTGGCCTCCCGCGCCCCGGGTGTTGTGCACTCGTTATGCCTGCGCCCCACTCGTCCCGTCTGTCCACAATGCTTGATCGGCGCGCAGAGATGTCTATACGCTTCAAAAAGGCTCCAAAGTTGGGCATTCTTCGCATGTGGTGACCTTGGATGTACGGCCCGAGCTGATCGACGCACTTTCCGCACTGCGCGACTGTGTCGCTGCCGTGCGTCTTCCACTCCCTCTCCCCGGTGCGCCGCGTGCCCGGCAGACCCGGGCCGAGCTGCTCGCCCAGCTCGACGACTATCTGCTGCCGAGGCTCCGGGACCCCGAAGCGCCTCTGCTCGCGGTCGTCGGCGGATCCACCGGTGCCGGAAAGTCCACACTCGTCAACTCCCTTGTGGGACGGCGGGTCAGCGAGGCGGGTGTGTTGCGGCCCACCACACGTACCCCCGTACTCGTGTGCCATCCCGATGACCACCACTGGTTCGCCGGAATGCGGGTGCTGCCGCATCTCACCCGGGTCTGGCTGCCACAGCAGGAGGAGGACGGAGGAGCGGGCGCGGAGGCCCTGGCGAAGAACACGCTGCGTATCGAGACCGCCTCCTCCCTGCCCCGGGGGCTCGCGCTGCTCGACGCTCCCGACATCGACTCGCTCGTGGTGGACAACCGGTTGCTGGCCGCGGAGTTGATCTGCGCCGCCGACGTCTGGGTCATGGTCACCACCGCCTCCCGGTACGCGGACGCCGTGCCCTGGCATCTTCTGCGTACCGCCAAGGAGTACGACGCGTCGCTGGTCACCGTCCTCGATCGGGTGCCGCACCAGATGATCAACGAAGTGGCGCGGCAGTACGGGGCGCTGATGAAGCGCGCGGGACTCGGTGACGTACCTCGGTTCACCGTCCCCGAGCTGCCCGAGTCGGCCGGCGGCGGGCGCGGGCTGCTGCCCACCACCGCCGTCGCGCCGCTGCTCGGCTGGCTCGCGCACCGGGGGCAGGGTCCGG